>NZ_JAAKGN010000060.1:0-27311 GCF_011039295.1 Modestobacter sp. KNN46-3
CCCAGCCGGGGCATCAGCGATGACGCGCAGACCTTCCGGGTCGGCCACGGCAGCAACCGGGTCAACGAGGCTTCGGCCGGGTGGGGTGGAGAGTCGACGACCCCGGGCGAAGCCGCCTGGAGCCTGTCGTTCTCGACGAGCACCCGCTTCATGGCCACCGGCGGGCAGGACCCAGAGCCGTACGAGTTCACGCCGGTCTGGTCGTTCACCGGCGACGTGGTGGTGCAGGGATCGGAGATCACGGGGGTGAATCTGCGGACCGGTGCGCTGATCACCCGGCCGGTCACCTACACGCTCAACAACGTGAAGGGCGAGTGCACGGGGCAGTCGACCTACGTCAACGTCGGCCGCGGCCGGGGCGTCTGATGGCAGACCAGAGTGAGCAGGCTGCCCTGGAGGTCGCTGAGGCCACCCGCGTGATGGGTGAGCACCTTCAGGCCGCGATCAGCGTCGCGGAAGGGCTGGAGACTCCCGAGCAGCAGGCGCAGGCGCTCCAGGCGCTGTTCGAGATGGTGGAGCGGCTGTCCTACCGGCAGCAGGTCGTCCGGCTGCGGGCAGCAGCGTTCCAGCGGCTGCTGGACAAGGGCCTCTCCTACACGGAAGCCGCGGGGATCGTCGGCCTCACCAAGGGCGGCTTCCAGTCGGCGCTGACGCGGGCGAGCAGGCAGCCCCGGCAGTCCTGACGGACGCTCACCCGGCCTACGAATGCAGAAGGGGCGCTCACCGAGTCGGTGGGCGCCCCTTCTGCTGCGGTGCGAGTCAGACGAGAACGCGGTCGCCCTCAGGCTGGAGGGTGAGGACGGTGGGGTCGAGCAGGTCGACCAGGTGGGCGAGGTCGTACTCGGCCTGCAACCGGTCGAGGGCCTCGTCGGTCGGCTCGCCGTAGAAAGCGGTCAGGTCATCGAGGCCGAGGTCGGCGATGGAGACATCGCGGAGTCGAGTACCGCAGGAGCAGCCCATGGCCACGACCGTCCAACTGCGCTCCAGCCAGCAGCGAACCTCCCGCCCATCCGCCTGGTAGGGCACAAAGACCAGGTAGTGGTGGGTCACCGGTACTGCTCCAGCCGACGCGGGTCGAAGGAGGGCAGGCCCGGACCGACCCGGATCGAGATCCGGGTAGACGAGAGGCCGTACCAGAGTTCCAGCAGTTCCAGAGCGGTCCGCTCGATCGGGTCGCTGTCCTCGGGCGACGCCTGGGCCGCTCCGCCGAGGATGCCGGTGAGCGTGTCCCAGCACTCCTGGCACCCCTCTCCACCACGTCCCGGTTCATGGTCCTGTCCGGCGATGTACCAGTGGGCGAGCGCGACCGGATCACCCACGGGGCGCAGCGGCAGAAGTGCGGTGATGCGGGCCAGCGACTGGTCGCTCATGGGCACCTCGATTCCTGGTGGCCCCTGGCGGACGCACCATGATCATTGTCGGTCAGGGTGCTGACGTTTTTGATCAAAGGCGAGGGCGTCTCCCCCGTTAGTGCAACAGGTGTGGATGGCGCGGTTGGTCTGGTGGACGGGTAGGGGTGGATGCCGGTGGGCCAGGGATTCCGTGGGATGCCGGGAACGGTGGGCCGAGCGCGCGTGGGATCGGCGTCTGCGACTCGAAGCCGGAAGTCCGGGAGACCGGTGGTACGCGGTTCCTAGGTCGGATGGCATCTAGGTCCCGAGGTCCCGAGGTCCCGAGGTCCCGAGGTCCCGAGGTCCCGAGGTCCCGAGGTCCCGAGGTCCCGAGGTCCCGAGGTCCCGAGGTCCCGAGGTCCCGAGGTCCCGAGGTCCCGAGGTCCCGAGGTCCCGAGGTCCCGAGGTCCCGAGGTCCGGCGGTCAGCAGCCGACCGGGTTCATCTCCTGGGACCCGAGGCAGTCCGGCCCGTGCTGGAGGCCGGTGGTTGCCGTGAACCCCGCGGCCTGGATCTGTGGGAGGACCACCGACTGATAGAGGCCCGTCAGCGTCGCCGCGATGATCACGGTCCCGAGGATGCTGACGACGAGACCGCTGAGGCTCGCCAGTCCACGCTCGGAGCGCCTGAACGCGCTGCGGAGAGCCTGGAGACCACGAGGCGGGGTGAGTGCCTGCGCTCGTGGTCTCCAGCGCGCTCCTGAGGGCGCTGAGGAGGTTGTGGTGGGTGAACATGGAGATTGTGGCTCCCTGTTCTGATGGTGATTTGTTGTCTGGATTGGATGTCTGCTAATCGGTCAGATGCCTGGGTGTGGTGGTGGCATCTAGGCCGCAGGGACGGCGTGCCGGTCAACCAGCGGCACGTCTGGCCTGGATCTCCTCGATCTGGCTGACGATCACTCGGACCCACGGCCGCGGTGAGACCTGCGGAAGTCCAGGCTCATCCGGCAACGGCGTCTCCAGGCCCGCCAGCCACGTGGCCGGTACATAGTCTGGGACGAACGGTGCCTGCCCGGGACGGACGCTGCCCGTCGCCCTCCCCGCAGCGTTCACGCAAGCGGGACAGGGCATGTCGCTGGGGATCGGGTCGAGGCCCCGCGCCTGCGCTCGGATCGTGCCCGCGATGTCGATCGGGGCACGCCCTGTCCCCCGACACCAGCCACAGGGGACGACGCCGGGGTTCGGCGGGCGGCTGTGGCCACGCTGACGCGGCCGAGCCGTGCTGGTGGTCCTCGCGGTCAGGGTGGCGCTCATCGACATCTCCTCTACACGTTCTGATGGCTGCTGGTGGACTGGAAGGCTGGGTCTATCGGGCCGTGTCGTAGGGGTGGGCTAGCACCCAGCGCATCCGCTGGGTGCTGCCGGTGAGGGCGGCCTCGCGGGCGGCTGCTGCGGCGCGGTGGTCCTCGGGGTGCCGGTCAAGTTCAGCGGCAGTGGCCAGGAGCGCGGTGCGGTAGAGCGCGCGGGTTGTGGTGCTCATGTCAGGTAGGTCCTCTCGGGTCGTGGTGGTCACCAGGCGCGGACGATGACGCCGGTGTCGGGGTGCAGGTCTGCGTCGAAGCCCTGGCGGCGGAGTTCGATCAAGGCGGCCACGGTGTTGCCGCCTGAGGTGGTGGTGACATGCCAGCCCTCAGGGGTGGCTGCCGCGGTGACGTGGCCGCCGCTGACGCCGAGGCGCCGGTTGACCGCGCCTTGGGCGACCTTCGCGATGCATGCCATCTCGGTGGCCGGGTCGATGAGGGGCTGACTGGGGAGAAGAGGCTTGTTCATGGGTCTGACTCCATTCGGTATGTGTTCTGTTGGTGATTCAGACTTTTAGTGGCGTGCTCTTTGGTTTTCTGAAGGGAAGGGGAGGGACTGCACTCGACAGCGCCGCAGGAGCGCAGCGACGAGGACGGTGGCGAGAGGGTCGAGCGCAGCGAGACGTTGGCGGGTTACCGGTTGCCCCGGGTTCCCGGTCGACGCCTCAGTGCGCCGTGTACTCGCAGGTGAACGGGTCTTGGGACCACACCTTGGTGGACGTCCGGGGGTGGTCGGGGCTTGTCGCGGCCCGGCCGGTGATGCTCATGTCGGCCGGGTCCATGGCGACCTGAGAGCAGTCGCGGAACACGTGGACGTCCTGGGTGAACGTGCTGGCGAAGAAGGCCGCTGCGGCCGCCACGAGGACGACCGCGATGGTCTTCAGGCGGCTCATGCGCGGGCTGGTGGTCGAGGTGGTCGGGGTGCTGGTGGTCGAGGTGGTCGGGGTGCTGGTGGTCGAGGTGGTCGGGGTGCTGGTGGTCGAGGTGGTCGGGGTGCTGGTGGTCGAGGTGGTCGGGGTGCTGGTGGTGTTCACGGTGTGCTCCGTTCTGGGGTGGTGACCCTGACTGGTGAAAGGGTCCCTTTACATTTCTCTAACGGTGTCGGACACGCGGTGGCCGGTCTGATGGGCAAATAGTGTGTGATCTAGACCACATTGCGCTCCAAATGGCCAAGCGCGCCGACCACCGGCCAGCCGACACCCTCGGCCGCCACCCGACGCCACCGCGTCACACGCGCTACGAGGCAGCAGGAGCACGGTTCCTAGGACACCCGGACAACCGGACCCCTAGCCCGCCACGGCCGTCAGGCGCGCTCCCAGGACAGCCACCAAGTCGACAAAAAAAGATGGTCAGGACCGAACAGTTGGCGTGTCGGCCTACCGAGACACTCAGGGAGAGCAATACGTTTACGGCAACTAGCCCATCGACGGAGGAGGTAGGTGTCATGACCGAGCAGCAGCCGGTTCTTCCCGGCACCGAGACCATCCACCAGCCGCGGAAGCGCAAGGGCGGACGCCCTCGCCAGCCCGAGGCCATCGCACTCACCGAGGTGCTCGCGTTCCGCGTCACCAAGGCCGAGCGCGCACGGCTGAAGGCAGAAGCCGACGCGGCCGGGATCGCAGTGGGGGAGTACCTCCGTCAGCGATCACTCGCCGACGCCAGTTGACCCGACCCGTTAGCGAAGGGACGTATCGCCCTCACGCGCAACAACTCCACACAAGCACTTCGCCGCAACCCGCGGCAGCCCCGGCCTTCTGAGGACTGACAACCCCCAGAAACGCCGAAAGCCGGTCCCTGGCAGGACCGGCTCCGGGTGGTGCATCAACACGAGCAGACGAGGACCTGCAACGTGTCTAGAACGACGCTTCTGAGTGTCGGCCGACTAGGGCCACCTGGTCAAGCCGACACAGCCACTACTACCCCAGATTATCGGCACGCTCACACGCCGACTGATACTCCCGGGGCGCTTCCGGCACGCCGGATGACCCCGCGCGCTCCCGGAGACGGCAACCGCGAGGCCGCCGAGATCCGCCAGGAGTTGGAGCGGTTCCGTCCGCGCTACCTGCCCGAGTCGGCCGCCATGCCCGGCGCCGCGCTCTGGAGCGTGCTCACCTCCGGCGACCTCTCCGGCCGCTACCGAACGCGCTACGGCGCCTTCCAGGGCATCATCACCGGCCTCGTCAGCGCAGGCTGGCCGCTGGCCGCGATCACACGCGCCCTAGACGACAACCGCGGACCCGGAACACCCGGAGAGTGGTGGCACGCACCGAAGCAGGCTCGCAGCCAGCGGGTGCTGGAAAACGCCTACAACAACGCTGTCGAGCGCGTGCGCCGAAACCCGGCCGACTCCTCCCTCGCACAGCACGTCGATCCCGAGCACGACGACCGCGTGCACGCGCTCCTGGACCTCCTGGAGGCCGCAGTCGTCACTGACGGCAGTCGCGCCGCAGCCGACCGGCTCCTTCCGGGTGGCTCAACCTCCGCGGTCCCATGCCGCATCACCGCGCTCGCTCTAGCCGCGCTCGCTCGCCAGCACGCCGCAAAGTTGAGCCTGAGCGAAGACCGGCTGTCGGTGCTCCTCGTCGCCTCCGGCCGCGACATCGCAGCACTCACCAACACGTCGCAGCACGCGGCGAGCAGCCACCTCCGCACCCTCACCGGCCGTACAGCCGTCCTGGAACCCGGAAGCCGCCGCAGCGCAGGTGCCCCCACTGGACAAAGCAAGAGGAGGGCTAGCGCCTACGTGCCGACCTTGATCCACCTCCACCAGCAGGGACACGGGACCGACGCGCACACCTACCGACTCACCGTCACCCCGCTGCTAACAGGTGGGGTGGAAGTTCCCCTCTCACAGGTCTCTCCCCCAGAGGTAGTGAGTGCGGAACTTCCACCCCTCTCACAGGCCTTCGCTGCTCCTCTCCGGGAAGTGCTCGCTCACGACGCGTTCGCCGACCACCTCCCGGACAACCTCGCCACAACTACTGGCCGCCGCGGAGCCGAAGGGCTGGGGCGCTCCCGCGCTCTCATCCTCGCGACCGTGGCCGCTAACCCCGACGGCCTCACCCCGAAGCAACTCGCGGTCGTCACCGGGACCACCGACAAGGCAGTTCGACTCAACCTCGATGGCCTCGGCTTGGACCCAGACCGGAACGGGAACGAGGGCTTGGGGCTGATCGAGCGCGACCTGACGACCGGGCTGGTGACCTTGAACGCGGTCAGCGTCGACGCGCTCCTGGATCGCCTGGAGGAGATCGCCATGGAGCACGGCACCTATGGCGCCTTGGCCCACCGGGATGCGCTTCACGCTGCTGAGCGGGCTGCGAACGCCTCCTTCTGGGACCTGGCATCCCGGCTGGGTGATGTGAAGAAGGCAGCCCGCGTCGTTCGGGCGGAGAAGGATGCCGAGCGCGCTGCTCAGCGAGCCGCTGAGGAGGCTCAGGTCGCCGTCGCGGTGGAATCCCTACCCGACACCCTGGCTGACCTACTGGACAGCCCACAGGCGTTCAGCGGCGCCTGCGTCGAGTGCGGCATGCCCACGTCGAGCGTCGACATCGACGACCAGCGACGACACCCCGGCTGCCTGCCCGGCGCTGGGGACGGTGCCTTCGTCACTGCGGCCGCGATCTACGGCTTCCCTGCCTTGTCCGAGCGCGACCTAGACCAGGCGTCTTGACCCACTGAGTGCGGAACTTCCACCCCCAACGCCAGCAACACCCCGCGACACGTCACTCACCTCTCGCCGAGCGAGCCGAGGACGGCATACCGTTCTGATGGGGATTGGTGAACTGGAGGTTGGGTTCACTAACCCATACGACTGGAGGCAAGAACGTGGCCGGACGCGTGATCACCGTCGGGAATCACAAGGGGGGTGTCTCCAAGACCTCGCTCGTGGCCAACATCGCCGCCGATTCGGTTCGTCGCGGGTGCCGCACCCTTGTGGTGGACATGGACGCCCAGGCGAACCTGTCGGAACTGCTCATGGGGCACGATTTCCAGCCCGAGACCACGACCAGCGACCTGCTGGCCAGTCCGGACATCGAGGCCGGGGATGCGGCTGAGGCGATCGTCTCGACGCAGTGGCATGGCATCGACCTGATCCCGGCTGAGAGTGACCTGGAGAACCGGGAAGCCGAGAACGGCGCCGAGCCTGGGGTCGCCCGGCGGCTGGCCACGAGCCTGGAGGGCCTCCGGGACCGCTACGACCTGGTGCTCATTGACACCCCGCCGCGGATCAGCCTGGAACTCACCTCGGCGCTGCTGGCCTCTGATGGGGTGCTGATCGTGGCTGAGCCGGACGCGGACGCACGCAAGGGCGCTCGCCGGGTGATGGGCGCGGTGGAGGCTGCTGCTGCCGGGTTCGACCACAAGGTCGCCGTCTACGGGGTCCTGCTCACCAAGATGGATCAGCGGTTGGTCAGTCACGCGACCGAGCGCGCGCAGTTCCTTCAGGCGTTCGGTGACCTCATGTGGCGGGACAGCATCCGCGACCGCGCCGCCTGGCGGACAGCCAAGTCCGAGCGCGTGCCGGTGTTCGGACTCCGGCGCCGGGACACCGGCTCTCACGAGGCTGAGGGGGACCTGGTGCGGGTGGTCGACGAGTTGTTCGTCCGGGCTGGTGTGCAGCCCAGCATCCCGACGACAGTTGAGGGGGCCTGAGATGGCACTGGCGAAGAGGGAGAAGCGCACCGCGGTCGAGCGGATGGCTGCGCAGGACAAGGCAGCGGCAGAGGTCATCTCCCTCGTCCCGCCGGTCCTGCGGATAGAGCCAGTGCCGGTGGAGGTAGTGC
Organism: Modestobacter sp. KNN46-3; assembly: GCF_011039295.1. NCBI lineage: Bacteria > Bacillati > Actinomycetota > Actinomycetes > Geodermatophilales > Geodermatophilaceae > Modestobacter > Modestobacter sp. KNN46-3. The sequence goes on from NZ_JAAKGN010000060.1 coordinate 7,478, forward strand.
CGCCTCCGTCTCCGGCTCCTGTCCCGGCTCCCGCTGCTCGGGCGGTAGAACCGGTCGAGGACGAGCAGACCGTCCAACCGGCCAAGCAGCAGTCGAAGGAGACGCGGAAGCCCCGCACGCATCGGGACGATCGCCCAGGCAGCGACGCGCTATCTGCGCTCGGCCTCCCCAGCCGCGCCGTTCGAGCACTCACCACCGCAGGCATCACCGTCGAGCGGCTCCGCCTCCTGCCGGACCTCGAACTCGCCGCCGTGCCGGGCTTGGGCGCGGACATGCTCATCGCGGTCCGCTCGGTCATCCCCGTACCGCCACCACGGTCCAGGACCGATGACGGACCGGCCGTGGACCTGGCTGCCGCCCAGGAGAAGCAGCAGGCGATCCTGCGGGCACTCCGCCAGCAGCGCCGCGCCCAGACCAAGACGCTTCCGCAGGGCCGCCCTGGTAGCCACGCCAAGCCCAACCTGCGACGCAAGACGACGGTGCACCTGGTCACCACCGCTGAGGCCGCCGAGATCCTCACCGCGGTCTGGATGGCCTACCGGAACTCCTATGCCGAGCATCACCGCGGCCAGGACCGCAGCACCCCGTGGGCGCTCACCAAGAGCAACACCGCGTGCGGTGCCCTCGCTTACGCCCTCGACCATGCTGAGGACTGGATCCTCGACAGCCAGAACGACGGCCGCATCGAGCCGGGGGCGCTCACCGGCGTTGAGACCGAGAAGGTGGGGCTGCTCCTGCCCACCGTCCTCCTGGAGCGCCTGTCCGCGGTCATGGAGGACTGGCAGGACCGCTACGTCGACCACCGGCAAGCCGCCGCGGCGAAGGCTGGACTGCGAGCAGGCCGGTACCGGCTCACCCGAGAGCCAGTCCTGCGAGCAGCGCTCGCGTTCTCACTCCAGACCCCCGAGGCATGGGTCCTGTCCTGCCCGAACGACGACCGGCACGCACCGCTCGCGGCTGGGGACCGGCGGACTGAACCGGCATCGTGGGTGCGTCAGACCAGCCTCCCGGCTGAGGTCTGACCACCGGAAAGAGTGAGCCGGAAGAGACCCAAAAAGGAACAGTTCTGGTGGTGATTTGCCGATCTATGTAGTGAGGGCGGATCGGAACGATCCGTCTCACCACCACGAAAGGCCCCGCCACCATGCGCTCTTACCGGACCATCCGTGCCGCCACTCTGACCGCGATCGCGACCGGGCTGGTGCTCACTGCGTGCACCGGCACGGCCGGGCCGCTCTTCTCCGACGAGATCGCCAACGGGGGGAGCGCCTGCGTCGGCTCCACCTGCGACGCCCCCCTCATCGACCCGGCCCTCGCTTCGGGCGGCTGGGCCTCGATCGGGAAGACCCCGCTCGCCGGTGGGGTCGTTCCCCTGGGACCGGGGGCTGTCTCGGGCAGCCTCAGCACCGACCCGACCGTCGAGCAGGACGGTCTGTCCCCGGAGGTCCTGGCGCAGTTCGTGCCGGTGCTCGTCGAGGGCCTCCGCACGCCCTGGGACCCCAACAACCCGCGCGTCGGCGTAATCGCTGGAGGCGTCTACGGCGGCGCGATGCGCCCGGGCGTCAACGACCTGTTCGCTCCGCTGCCGCTCGGCGGCTGGAAGTGGGTCGACGACCTCTACTCGGCGCCGGTCCGCATCGAGACGATCGAGAAGGTCAGCGACTTCCCGCAGGCCCGCATCACCCTCAGCGCGGACCTGCCCCTCATCAACCTGGCTGACGGGTCCCGGGCGGTCATGCCGGTCCAGCGGACCGTCGAGGTGACCTTGATGGAGGACTGGATCCTCGACTGGAACCGCAGCAGCGACACCCTCGGCCGTCTGGTCCCCGTGAAGACGCCCCCGGCGCTCCAGATCCACGGCTCGGGCGGCGGCAGCATCGGCGACACCGAGACCGCCTAGCGGCACACAGACCGCGGTGGCTGTGTGCTCGGTGATGGCTGTGGTGGCGTCCCCGAACCGCGTCATCGCTGCGAGCCGGAGGCCGTTCCTCCCTGTTCTGGCCTCCGGCTCGCCCCTACCACCGGGTGACACCACCACCCGCCTCCACCACACCACGACGTCGAGCCGCGACGCTGACGGCGACCACCACAGGGAGACCACCACATGAGCACGAGCACCGGACCCCGCGTCATCGGCAGCGAGGGCCTCTACGCGCGAGAACTGGCCCTCCAGGCGCGCACCCGCCAGATCGGCTTCCGGCTGCTCGCCGTCCTCACGCCCGTCCTCGCGCCTGCCGCTGCTGGTGTTCTGCTCCTCGGGCTGATCCCCCAGGTGACCGGCTGGACCAAGACCGGCGTCATCGCCGGGCTGGTCCTGGTGGCCGCCGCAGCGCCGCGCTACTTCACCGGGAAGGCCGCGGCCCTGGACAAGGGCCGCGGGCAGGCCACCGTCGGTGCCGACGCTGAGCAGATGGTCGTGGCAGCCCTACGGGACAACAGCGACATTGCCTACGTCCTCAACGGGCGGCAGTTGTCGCGGACGAGCCGTGAAGATGTCGATCAAATCCTGCTCTTGAAGTCAGGCGCTGTCTGCCTAGTAGAGACCAAGCAGAGGTCTGGGGTGGTCGCGGTCGTTGGTGGTCGCCTTGTCTCTGGGAAGGCGCAGCGGCCGTTCCACGGGGACCCGCTGGCGCAGGTGACGCGCGGGGCGAGGAACGTGGAGCAGACCCTCGGGGCGCTCCCGGTCGCACCTGTCCACCGGATCATCTGCGTCGCCAAGGCCAGCAACCGCGAGGTGTTCGAGCAGGACGGCATCCGGATCTGCTCCGCGCGCACGCTGAACGCTGCGCTCGCTGGGCTGGCACCGACCGTGCCCGCGGACAAGGTGGGCACCGCCAAGGTGCTCCTCAACCGACGCTGAGCAGACCGTCCAACGCGCCTAGAAGAGCGCGTGCTGGACCGGCATCCGCTCAATCTTCCGCAGGTGCTTCTCCCGGATCGCGATCGCCTCCGCCTCCCGCTCCTCCTCCGTCAGCGGAAGCCGGGACATCCCACCCCGGCCACCACCCACACCGCGACCGATTGCTGTTCTGGCCGCCAGGCTGGCGTGCAGCAGGTTCGTCGTCTGGCTGCCAAGCACCAGGTGGCTTCCCCCGGGAGCCAGGCAGTAGCCGTGGTCGCACAGATGCATCACGAACAGGCCGCGGGGGATTGGTCCCCACAGGTGCTCCCACAGCGCCCGGGACGCCTGGACCGGCTGGCCGACCTCGGGGTCGTGGATGATCGCGCGTCCCTTGCTCAGCGCTCCCAGCCACGGGCGGCACCCCAGCGGGCCTTCCTCGAACGGGCTGACCTTGTTCAGCAGCCGCTGGGGATCGACACCGCTCATGGTGTCGTCCTACCAGGCGCTACGGACACCGCGCTTGGAGCCTTCCGCCCCGATGACCGGCGGTGGCTGCCGCACTCCGGCAGTTCAGCGCGGTCAGTACCTCCTGAGGGCAGGGACCTGCCTCTGGTCTCTGCGGAGAGCAGAGGCAGGCGTCTTCGTCTCTGGTCGCCGCGGAGACCAGAGACGAAGACGCGGCTGCACCGACCAGGCGCGTGAGCGCGGTCTGTCAGACCCTGGTGCCAGACTCATGTGGGTACCGGGAAACTCCTATTCTCGGAAGTTAGATTTAACCGCTGCTGATCATGCTCGCTGAGCGCCTGGAGGACCGCGTGACCGTGCTTGACACCTCGGCCGGTGAGCCGGGGGCGCTGGCGGTCCCGGTGGCCACCCCGGCGGCGCTGCTGGCCGCCGACACCACCTCGGTCGGTGGCTACGTCGCTCAGGCCAAGGCCGCCAGCACGCGGGAGACCTACGCCAAGGACCTGCGCGGGTGGGCGTCTTGGTGCACGAGCCGGGGCATCTCGGCCGCGCTGCCCGCTGATCCGCTCGACGTGGCCCGCCATCTCGCCGCGATGGCCGACGACGGCCGCAGCCCCAAGTACGTCGCCCGCCGCCTGGCCGCGCTCAACGCCGCGCACCGCGAGGCGGGCCTATCGCTGCCCGGGGACAGCGAAGGGGTGCGGCAGACGCTGCGCGGCATCCGCCGCTCAGCGGTGCAGGAGCGTGGCTACGTTCCCAAGCGCGCCCGGGCGCTGAGCACCGATCGGGTGCGCGCCCTTGTGGCCGATTTGCCCGACGGGCTGGCCGGGACCCGGGACCGGGCGATGATCCTGCTCGGGTTCGCTCTCGGCCTGCGCGCGTCGGACCTGTGCTGGCTGCGGATCGAGGACTTCACCGAGGTCGACCGCGGCCTCGATGTCCTCCTGCGGCACAGCAAGACCGACCAGCAGGGCCATGGCGTCACGCTGCCGCTCGCTGAGGGCGTCTACGAGGCCACCGATCCAGTGCGCGCGGTCCAGGCGCTGCGGGCAGCGCTGGCCGAGCGCGGCTACGACCGCGGGCCGCTGTTCCGGTCAGTGCACCGGGGCCGCAACGAGGCCCTCGGCCGCAAAGGGCTGACCACCCGCAGCGTCAGCCTGATCCTGGAGCGCGCTGCCGCCCGAGCCGGAGTCTCCACCGAGGGACTGTCCAGCCACTCCCTGCGCCGCGGCATGGCCACCACCGCCTTCGCCCGCGGCGAGGTCGACGAGGCGTCGATCATGCGCTCGGGCCGCTGGAGCAGCCTGATCGTGCGCCAGTACAACGAGGTGGACCGCTGGCGCACCCCGGCTTCTGGCGGACTTGGCCTGTAGTTGACCGCCCGCAGATGCGCTTCAACCGATCGCAAACACGCACGTAAGTTGCGATTGACTGCGTCGAGTTGGCATCGTAAAGTCATCGCTGTCAGCGATTAACTTACGAAGGGCAGTGGCGTGGAGAAGCACGAGATCCGCGAGACGTTGGCTCTGGTCCGCCAGATGCAGGTGCTCGCCAAGGATGTCGAGGCCCGGCTGAGCCTGGCCCTGGGCGAGGAGATCGACACGGCGGGAGCGCGGCTGGACTCCCGCGAAACACTGCGGGTCGAGCGCTTCGGTGAGGTCGCCCACCGGCACCTGAAGGCGATCGAGGACAACGGCCGGATGACCCTCGGCGAGTCCCTGGCCATCCGCAGGCAGATGTTCGGCGACAAGGTGCAGTCCACGGCCAACCTCTTCGGGACCGCTGAGAGCGGCGCGCTGTTCTACCGGAAGACGCCCTACGGGAAGACCCGCCACGACTCCGACGAGATCGCCCTCACCGAGGAGGGCGAGCGCATCGCCCGGCTGTGGCGGGACGCGCACGGCGCGGACGCGGCGAACTGACGACGCGAAGGCGCCCGCACAGTCGACTCGTGGGGCCATCCACCCTTCGGGCATGCTGCTAGGGAGCAGGACCGGTGAACGAGGCCGGAGGCGATAGTCGCGCCTCCGGCCCCGCCCCCCTGTTGCGCGACTACTTCTCGCGCCGGACGCCCTTGAACGGCGTGCTGCTGCTGGTCTTCTGGTCCATGAAGCGCCCATCGCTGCCGCGCTTGGTCCAGTTGCCGTTCGGAGCCTGCACCTGGCTACGCCCGGTGACGCTTCCCTGCCGGTATCCCCGGCCGGTGTTCTTTGCCATCTCTCTCACCTCCCTCCCTGAGTGGTCCGACCGCTGCGGGCGGTTGCCCGCCGCGACATCTCCTTGGCGAGGCGGGTGCGCTTTCGGCGGACCGACTCGCCGAACTCGGCGGGGAGACCTGCGGCCACCGCAGCCTCTGCCCAAGTCAGGCCAGGGGTGTAGGCCAGACAGACCCTGCGCTCCTCGGCGGTCATCTGGCGCAGCACCCAGTGGAGCCGTTCGTCGGTGATCTCGGCCGCGAAAGGGTCTGGATCAGCCGGAGCAGGGAGCAAATCGCCCAGCGTGCGCTGGTATCCGGAGTCGGGGTCGACGCCGACTGGCTTTTCCAGCAGAGCGACCTTGCCGTAGCGGAGTTGGGTCTCCCAGACCGGGCGGTGGTGCCGGGCGCCCGTGCGCGTCATGGACTCCAGCGTCTGGAGCATCTCCTCGATCGCGTCCGGGTCGGCGGCGTCGGGCGGCTCCCACCCGGGCGTCAGCAGAGCGTCTGAGGCCGCTTCTACGTGTGCAGCGTCGGGGTGCTCCAGCCCGAGCCACTGCCTGATGAAGGAGGCCACCTCGTCCCGGTTACCGGACAGGACGGCGTTCCGTGCCCACAGGGCAGCGCGCAACGCTGCGCGCGCCCAGCGGCTGGCGAGGCCGTCGCCGTCGAGCAGGTCCTGCCACTGACGGAGGACATCGAAGATCCAGTCGTGGTTCTGGATCAGGCCACCCAGTGCGGGCCTCAGGTTGGGCAGCCAGTCGGCGATTGACGGCATCGGAATCCGCGACAGCACCTCGGTCAGCCGGGGCATGTAGGCGGACGATGTGACGATCGGCAGCCGGGGGAACCACTCGGTCATCCGGGGCATGTAGGCGCCCGAGGTGACGATGGGGAGCCGACCGATGACCTCGTTGAGGCTTCCCACGACCGGCGTCATCTGAGCGGCCGCCACCCTGGCTACCTGCCGACTGACATCAGCAGCCAGCCCTTCGAACGGTTGGACGATGGGCCGCACTGCGTTCGTTAGTGCCGCGCTAATCCCCGCGTTCGGCGGAACGACGAGCCGGGCGACGGACCTGTTCATCTCTGCGACGAGTGTGTTGACCGGTGGGTCCACGAGCCTTGGCAGTACCGACTCGATGCTCGACACGGCAGAGAGGATTGAGGTCGTTGGCCTGATCGACTTCAGCGTCTGGTCGAGGCTGGGCATGAGGTCTGACAGCGATGAAGACCACGCCAGGGACTTCAGCGCTTGACTGGCGCCGTAGTCGATCTTCGGGCTGGCCGGGTGGCGCCGCCTGGCCGCGCGCTCACGCGGCGCGGGTCGCTCGGGCGTCTCGTCGGTCGGTTGGTTGTCAGTCATGGCATCTCCCGAAGTAGCAGGGGTTTCTACTCACTAGCCGCGAGATCCCGCCCGACCGACAACAAACTTTTGGTCGGCGTCCATGACCTGCGTCACGGCTCCATGATCGCCCCTTCCACTGACACCTCGGGCCTCCCGTCGAGAGGGTGTGCGCGATGAGGAAGAGACGCGAGCCGGTCGGCCGACAGTCCAATCCATCCAGGTCAGGCGCTCGTTAGAGACACCTCAGGGGCTACACCAACTGCCTGGGGGCGTGAGATGTGCAGGAGCCGAGCCGAAGGTGGCCGCCGGTGCCAGTACCACCTGGCCGCCGCGGTCACGAGCGGGATGACCACGCTCGCGATCGCACTCACGGGCCTACCCCGCCAGGAGGCGGAGGCCGCGATCGTCGACCTCCGTCGAGAAGGTCTGAATCGTCCGGCTCCGACCCGTGGCGAGGTCGACGCTTGGCTCTCCGAGCAGATGTGGCGCAGCCAGCATGAGCCGACTCTCACCCCGTCCAAGCGGGCGACCGTCCTCAACCGGCTCCGCGGCGCCCTGCACCGCGTCCTCCCTGACGGTCCGACCTTCCACGCCTGGCGGAACCTTGCGGCGGAGTGCTTTGCGCGGACCCGCCGGAAGGTGGCGGCCGTCCTCCTGGCCGCTCCGCTGATGATGGGCCTGGGCGCCTGCGGCAGCAGCGCTCACCAGGACGCGCACGCGGCCCCATCGGGCACGGTGGCCACCGCGCCAGCCACCCCGAGCAACACCCAGCAGAGCAGCCAGCCGGTGGTCGGACCGGCTGTCTACGACGCTGATGCGGTGGCCACGTTCGGGCAGCAGCGCGCCGAGCAGGGCTACCGCGAGGCGACCGAGGTCGCAATCACCTATGCCCTCCAGCCCGGTCTGCTGGCAAACACCCAGCCGACCCCGGCCGATCTCGACGGCATCACCGCGCACATGACCCCCAGCGCCGCGGCCGACTACCGCGCCAAAGTCCATGCTGCGCTTGCCGGAGACGACACCGCCAGGCAGGCAGTTCAGGTCTCCACCCTCTACGGCGTCGAGGGACAGGGCTACCGGATGGCCACCAGCGGCCCGGCCGTCACCGACCAGCAGGTCAGCACCTCGACGGTCACGGTGGACCGATCCAGCGACGCCGAGCGGCTCCGCGTCAGCCTGGAGCACAGCGCCACCCTTCATGGCTCGCAGAGCGACACCCCCGCGACCGCCCGCGCGATTCAGGACGTGACCTACCTGCTCGCCCCCTCAAGCACCAGCCCAAGCGGCTGGGCCATCGACGGCTGGACCGGCACCTACCGCGTCCTCGACCCCGTGCCGGGCTAACGAGGCGCCGCAGCCCACGGCTCGTGCCGGGAGCACGTTCCAGGCACCTCACTCGCAAGAAGCAGCCCGTACGGTGCGCTGGACGCCTTATCTACCGATTTGTGGCATCCTTTTCGGTACTACGGTGTTGATGGTGCGGAGGAGGTGGCGGCGGCGATGACGTTGATGCTGGAAGAGAGTGATCTTCTCGCTGCGCTCGATCGCGTCGAAAAGATCGAGACTGTGGCGGCCACGCTCGACGGCGACCGGCGAGCGACGTTGCGCCAGGTCGTCGAGGACACGCTGGCTCATACACCGCCTGTTCGCCCTCGGATTGCAGCCAGCATCCTCGGGCTGACCGAGAAGACAGTCCGGGCCTGGGCCGCCGAGGGCGTGCTGGCATCAACGACCAAGCAGCCGCGCCTCCTACTGGACGCGGCTCGCCTTCACCAGGTGCTCCACCTGGTTCGGGACCTGCGTGCAGCAGGTAAGCAGCGGGGTCTCCTCGATGAGGTCTACCGCCGCCTGGCCGACTCGGCGCTTCTCGATCGCGAGGACCTGGCGGAGAGCCTGGAGCAGATGCGGCGCGGCGAAGGCGATGACTTCGAGTTCCGCTACCCAGCGAGCGAGGCACCGTCTACCCGAGCGAGCGCGTAGAGGGTGCCCTGCCGTGTCAAGGTCACTCCGCTTGCCAAGACCCAGGCCGATGCTCTGCGCGGCCCTCAGCGCAAGCGCCTGGAAGACGCAATCCGTGAGATCGAGCAGCACGGCTGCGCAGCGCTCGACTACCGGCTGAGCGGAAGCGACCTGCTGGAGCGCCTGTGTGTAAAGCACCTGCGCGGGCCAGGGCGTCTCGTCGTGTGCTTCGCGGAGCCAGAGTTGGCGTGGCTGCTGCTGGTCGGTGAGCACACCGACGACCCCGGCCGGAACGTCTACGACATGCTCTACGTGCTCGTGGACCACGAGCCGGAGCCGAACACGGGCCGCAGCAAGCCGTCCTGTTGTGAGGACGGGCACGCGCCTCTGGTCGAAGATCCACTGGTTGACGACTTGGTGGATCGGACTCGCGACCTCCTCGGCCGCCGCCGCAGCCGCCGCTGACCGAACACTCCAGGCCCGCCGTGGCGATCCCGTCATCGCAAGCGGTACGCGCCCCAGCGCGGACACCTACTGAACAGGCGTCCTGAACTCCAGGTCAGCGATGGCCGCCAGCATCCACAAGCCATCCGCCATCAAGATCTCATGGATTTCGCCGTCGCGAGGGTCGGTCCAGATGTAGTTGCACTGGTAGAACGGCTGCCCATCGCGGGCACGCGCCCCGCCGTCCCGGGTCAGGACCGCCCGGAAGATCCCCAGCGGGGCATGGGGAATGTCGACCACCCGCCCATGATGCCAAAAACCTCCGACACTTCCCGGCGCGTACTGCTTGTCAGAATGTATGCGCGGGCTACTGTCCGCCCGTGCCAGAGGAGCCACCGCTACCGGACCCCGGAAGCCCGCTCCTCGACGAACATGTACGGGACTCCACCACCCGGCTGATCTATGGCTTTCTCCACCGTCGGCGGCTAAACCCGCCCACCATGGTCGAGATCCGGGCTTTCGTCGCCAGTGAACTGGGCGAAGCCCCCTCCCAGACCGACCGCCGGGTCAGGGATCTGCGGGACGCCTTCTACATCCCAGCCGTCTTCCTCAATGGCGAGCACCGCTACGCCCTGCGAGGCTGGCGTGTCGGCGGGCCTCGCGAGGCAGAACCCGCCATCAGCACCCGCGTCCGCGCAGAAGTGCTGGCTCCTCAGCGGTGCGCCCAGTGCGGGCGGACTCCCCTCGACCATGGCGTCGTCCTGGTCGTCGACCACAAGATTCCGCAGGCGTGGGGCGGCGGCAACGAACGCGAGAACCTCCAGCCGCTATGCGAGGACTGCAACCACGGCAAGCGTGACTTCTACAGCAGCCACGACAACCACTCCGAGCAGATCCGGCGGGCGATCAGCCACGAGGAGCCGCACCGCCGCATCGGTGAACTACTCAAGGCATTCCACGGCGAGTGGGTCCCCGGCGATCTCATCGGAATCGTCGCGTCCGCGATCCAGTACCAGGAAGACTGGCAGAAGCGCACCCGGGAACTCCGGACACTTGGCTGGACGATCGAGACGCAGAAGCGACACGGCGAGGCCGCCAGAATCCGGACCTACTACCGCGCTACCCACTGGGAACCCTGGCCCCTTGGCCCGATCGCTGCGGAGATCAAACGCCGCGAGCGCAGGGGATGACTCGGGACGGTCAACCTGCCACGAGCAACGGCGAGTGAGGGGCCTGGCCCCTCACTCGCCGTTCGGCTCCTAGCGTGCCTTTCGAGGCGTCAGACGACGCGCCTAAGCAGGGGCAACTGCACACCTGAAGTCGACGATGAGAGCCGCGCCGTTCCATGAAGCGCCGCCTTGATCGACGTGCCGACGGCCCGCGCGACCGGCGGCGGGAAGGCGTTGCCGACCTGGCGGTAGGAGGCGGTCTTCCGACCGGTGAATCGCCACTCAGGCGGGAAGCCCTGGATCACTGCCGCCATCTCTACGGTCAGCCGGGGTACCGCGTCAGCCGGAGTCAACTCGTTCGGCCCGGCGTTGGCCAGCCCTCTTCCATCGACGCTCAACTCATGCCAGGCCGCGCGCGCACGCGTCGGGCCAAGGTCGGGTCCGCCGTGCTTACGTGAGCCGCCGACGACGGTCGGGCCGATGCCAGATGCCTTCTCGCGCCACTCCTCGGCACCGGTCCAGCCGTCACGGGCCATCAGCGGGTAGAGCGCCTCACCGACCGTAGGCGGTGTTCCAACCGGCTCTGGCCAGTGCCAGCGGCGCATGTACTTGCGCTTCAGCCCTACGAGAATGAACCGGGGACGCAGTTGAGGAACGCCGTACTCGCTCGCGTTGAGGACCTGCCACTCAGCCTCGTAGCCCAGCCCGTCAAGCGACTCCAGGATCGACTGCCGGTAGGGCGCGAACTTCGCCGAGGACAGCCCGCGGACGTTCTCCAGCATCACAGCCGCAGGACGCGCCTCGCGGACAAGCCGGATCGCCTCAGGAAAAAGGTCACGCTCGTCATCGGCGCCCAACTGCTTGCCTGCGATGGAGAACGGCGGGCAGGGAACACCTCCAGCGAGGAGGTCGATCCCGCGGTAGTCCTTGCCGCTGACCTCTCGAACATCGCCCTCGTGGACGTTCCACTCCGGGCGGTTCAGGCGCAGCGTCTCGCATGCGTCGGGGTCGATCTCGACGGCCAGGTCGTGTCCGAAGCCAGCCTGCTCCAGGCCAAGCGACTGGCCGCCTGCACCGGCGCAGATCTCCAGCACGCTCAGACTGTTCTGGTCCGCCACGGGTCTCCTTCATGTAACGCTGACAGCATCGGCCAAGGGCCGCGCGGGGATCGCGACCGATCCTCCCTTACGTGCCGCCGAGGATGCACGGACCCACCGACAGGACGGGAACGTGTCGACTCGACGTTTGGCTGACCAGCAGGAATGCGTCAAGGGGACCAGTCTCTGCCCCGCCGCGAGACGGCGGGCGACCGGAACAGTGCTTCGACCGAGCCGTCGAGTGCCACGCCTCGTCAGGCGTGCTGGTGCCGCACTATCGCCGTGAAGGCCCGGTCCTTCAGTTCGCTGTGCGGGACATCGCCGAGGACCTCTTCAGCCTCGTCACAGCAGCGCTCGCCGTCTGCGTTCTCGACCCAGCACAGCCAGCCAAGGTCACTGTCCAGGTCCAGTGCGAGGAAGACATACCCGCCGTCAGCCAGCAGTTGCACGCCGAAGTAGCCCCCGGCGAGGGAGACAACCGTCCCTCCGGTGACGTCTGCGGCGTGGTCAACCTCCTGCAAGTAGGTTCCGTACTGCATCCAGGTCCCTCCTGCGGATGTACCTCAGCGGTAGAGCCAGCCGGGCAGGAAGTCAGCCAGGGCCGTACACCGGAAGCGTGGCTGGCCTTCCCCTACGGCCTCCAGGATGCACGGACCTACTGACAGGACGGAATCGTGTCGGCGGACCGGGCTTCTGAAAAGCGAGAACAGGCTTACCAGCGAGGTCTCTACCCGCGCCCGTCCACACCGGGCCGGGGCCGCAACATGGCCGCGATCCGGAGGGCCGACACCAAGCCAGAGGTTGCCCTCCGGTCTGCACTGCATGCCGCGGGGTACCGCTACCGCAAGGACTTCCGGCTGGCACTGCCGGGAGGAGTGCGTCCCCGTCCCGACATTGTGTTCACCCGACGCAAGGTCGCCGTCTTCGTCGATGGCTGTTTCTGGCACGCCTGCCCGCTGCACTTCAGCCCGCCGCGGCAGAACACGGACTACTGGGGGCCGAAGATCACCCGCAACGTCGAACGGGACCGCCGCTATGACGAGGCCCTGCGTGCGGACGGCTGGACAGTTGTGCGCGTCTGGGAGCACCAGCCGGTGCAGGCGGCTCTGGAAGAGGTCGAATCGGCCGTTGGGCCGCGGTGACCGTCAGGAACGGACCAACGGTCATGCTCGCCGTTGCTCGGTGAGGATGCTGGCTGCTCCGGGAGGCCGTCGCCGGACGCAGCGCTTGTCCAGCACCCGCCGGACCGCAGTCTGCGACCGATCCACCATCTCAGCGATCTCACGCAGAGACCGCGGCTCTGCGGCGGTGTACTGCTCGACGATGAAGTCTTCCAGCCGACTCTGTACATGGTCGGCCGCAGCGCTCCCGGATCGGGCAGTCCCAGCGAACTCCGGCAACGGTCGCAGGCGAGGCCGCGACGGGTAGGGCACCCGACCATCCTCGCTCAGGCACCCTGCCCGCGGGGAGCCATTCGCCCGACCTGGTGACCTACCGTCAGGACGCGGCGGTCCGCGTCTTGCATTCAGGGCCAGGGTCGCTAGTCTTCTCCAATCTCTTCGGGGTTTCCCCGCGGAGGTCAGCGCGATTGCCTGAACCAGGCGACCGTGTTGCCGTCACCCCCGGGCGCCGTGTCGACGCCTAGGGTTCTCGGGCTTGCGGTGCAAGCACCGACGAGTGCCCCCTGGTCTGCTAGCCGGGGGGCATTTCGCGTTCTAGGCCCTTGACTTCGGGGTCTTACAAAACGCTTCTGGTCGCTTACCCAGCGCCATCTTTTGGGCCGTGAAGTTGCCCTGAGGAAACCTTGCTCCCCCCTGTGTCTCGTGCCACGATGTCCGGACCTCACGACAACCGCGTGCGCTTCTACTCGACCTTCTAGCAGGGGTCGGGTGAACCGCCCAAGGAGTGCACCGGCCGCCGGAGGTGACGGCGACACTGGTCCGCCTGGGCATGGTCCGCGCATGTGGATGCACCCAGGTTGACCTGCCCGACCCGAAGCGACTTGCCGAGGGTCGGTCAGTGCTCAACCTCAGGGATGGTCATGCACACCTACACGCTCCCGCGCGGTCTTCGCCGCGCTCCTCTGATCGGCATCGTGCTGGTCCTGATGCTGATGTTCGGCTTCGCGATCGTGAATCCGGGCATTGCCAAGGCCGACACAACGGCCGAGTGCGGCTACAGCGACCAGTACATCGACAAGATCGAGACCGTCTACCACGACGACGGCTCGTTCAAGATCAAGGTCACGCCAACGAACCTGCTCCGCCGGATCGGCTGGATCGACTTCACCAGCGGCGACAACTCGGCCACCATCTCGATGTGGCACGCAGTGCAGTCCTGCGTCCCCGGCCTCTACCGGGACCTGGCCGACTCCGTGTGGCAGCAGTTGCAGTGCCACGTGTGGCTGTCCGCCGCACCGAACAAGTACCTCAACGGCTGGGCAACAGGGTCGACGTTCGACCTGGAGTCTCTGCGCTACGAGGACGGGACCAACCGCTACCCGCTGCTCCACCCGGGGTTGGAGTCCTACTCAGCCACGCACTGCCTCAACGAGGACAGCGTGAACAGCGGCAACAACGCGCGCTACTACTACGCGCCTGACCCGGTGTACAGCAACTACGCCTGACACCAGATCCGCTCAACAGCGGGGCCGCACCCACCTCGGGTGCGGCCCCGCTGCACGTTCGTCAGCGACCGAGGCTCCGGCCGATTGCCCGGTTGGTCCGGATCCGGGTGACCCCCTGCCGGACCGAGGACCAGGCCCGCTGCGCAGCATCCACGGCGGCCTGCTCCGCCTCCTGCGCACGAGACGGCCCCTTCTCAGGGGTCGTCCGCCAGCGCTCGTCGTAGGCCACCTGAAGGCCCGCAGCCCGGTCCCAGACGGCGGCCTCCTCACGGTCCTCGGGACGCTCACCGAGCGCGGCCACGACCTCCCGGGACGGTTCCTGCTGCACCCCAGCCAGCAGCAGCGCGCGGCGCTCCCGCTCCTGGGCCTCCAGGCGCTCCTGGTAGGCCAGCAGGACGTGGTTGGCGGCCTGCCAGTCACCATGGGTGCTCTCCGCGGCTTCCAGCCGGGCGACCTTCGCCGCGGCGGCCTCGTACTGCGTCCGCGACCAGTCCACCGGCTGCCCAGCCTCAGCCAGCCGCTCCACCTCACCGGCGAACCGGGTCTGCTCCGCGCGAGCGCGCGTCAACTCCTCGGCGTTCGCCTCAGGCGCGCGGTCGTGGACCACCTGCTCGACCCGCTCACGACGAGGCGCCAGAGTGTCCAGGCCCTCCTGCCGCTCGGCGACCTCCCGCATCCGCGTCGTCGCAGCCACCTCCCGCTCAGACCGTCCAACGACCCGGGCGAGGAAGGCGCGCGGGTCTTCGATCGCCTCGCCCTCCTTCGGAGCCAGCACCGCGGTGTTCTCCGCCCGGCCGCGGGTGAGCGCGACGTACGCCTGCTCCCGGGTCATGCCCTCGTCGATCAGCGGGATCCCCACGTCGGCCGTGGCGCCCTGCTTCGAGTGCACGGTGTCCGCCCAGCCGTAGTCGACGTGCTGCGCGGCGTAGGCGCGCGGCAGCGTCACCTGCGCCCCCATCTGCTGCCTGCCGCGCTCGTCCCGACCGAGGACCTCCCGCACGGTCAGCGCACCCACAGCGCTGACGTGCTCGACGACGAACCGCTGCCCGTTCCGCACCGACGCGGTGGCGTCAAACTTCGCCCGCAGGTCGGCACGCTTCAGGTGGGCCTTCTGGAGGCGGGCGTTCGTCTTCGACCGTGCCCGCCGCAGATCGCGTGCATGCGCCCGCGCCCGCTTGGTCGCGTCATCCCGCCACCCGCGACGCTCCCGCAGCCGCTCAGCGGTCCGCTCCGCCCCGGCGACCTTCCGGTCGAGGTTCCGCATCCGGGCCGTCATCGCCTCGATCCGGGCATCGGTCCCGCTGATGTCCCGGGCGGGCGGCCCACCGAGCCGGAGACGCGCATCGTTGGCCTTGGTGACGATCAGGTCCCCGACCGTGTAGTCCCGGCCCCCGACGGTGACCGACACCTCCTGGACCGGCCGGTGCGCAGGATCGGCCCGCCCTGGCCGCTCGGCGCGGCTCTGGTCCCGCGCCATGAGGTTGAGCGCGTCCACGTCCTCCCGCAGCCGCGCCATCATCAGCGCGTCCTCCCCGCGAGCCTCAGCGGCCGACCACCGGTCGAACACCTCGGCGCGGGCCTCCTCGCGGCTGCCCGTAGTGACCACGCGGTCGTGCGCGAGGTATTCGTCGACCACGGACACGTCACCGCTGCGCAGACCCAGGCTCGCGATCTGCTCCCACTCGTCCCGGAACCGGTGCACGGTCGTCAGTTCCAGGCGACCGATGGCCTCCCCGATCGACTGGAACATCCCCGAGGCGGCCTTCACCGCCGACAACTGGGACCCGTCGCCGACCAGGACCGTCTTCGCGCCCTGCTGCTCGGCCAGCCGGGTGATCTCGTCCAGCCGGTCGCGGCCGACCATCGCGGCCTCGTCGATCACGATGACGGTGCGGTCATCGACCGACCACGCCTCCGGCTGCCCCTCCCGATCGAAGGCGACCGGCCCCTGATGCGTCCAGCGGGTCAGCGCGCTGTCCACGGTCACCGCCGAGGCGCCAGTCTCCTGCCCCATGACGTGCGCGGCCTGCGCCGTCGGGGCGAGGGCGACGACCCGGTAGCCCTCGTCCTGCCACGCCCGCACTGCGGGCTTCAACATCGTGGTCTTGCCAGTCCCAGCGGGGGCCTCCACGACCTGAATCGCGTCCCCGCTGACCGCGAGCCGGACGACCGCGTTCACCTGGCTCGCGTCCAACGCTCGCCCCTCAGCGGTCACCTCGTTGAGCGCCCGCAGCAGCGTCGCGTCATGCACCAGACCGCGCCCGGCGCCGACACCCAGGACGGCCCGCTCCAGGATCCGGTTCTCAGTCTCCAGCCCGTCACGGGTCGTATAGAAGACCTGCCCGGTCTGTCCCATGACGGGGGCAGCGTCAGCCAGGTGCTCGGGCACGCGGTCACCGCGCCGCCATGTCACTTGGACCGCCTGGTCTGATCCGAGCGCACGGTCAGCGATCCGCTCGATGTACTCGGCGGTCCAGGGGTGCTTCCCGTCGATCTTGCGCTGCACGTGGTGCGGCAGCCGGACCGCGATCTCGCGGATGATGTGGCGTCGGGCGAAGGTTGCGTGCTCGGCCCCGGCCGCGGCCAGCGCCGCGGCCGCGATGCGGTCGACGTCGAGGTCGTAGGGGTCCAGCGGACCCCTACCGGCGCGCACCTGCACTGCGGCCTCCTGGACGCGCTCGCGCACCAGCGCAGGGGTCCAGCCCAGATCGGCGGCCTGCTTCGCCCACCACTCCCGCTGGGTCAGTCCGGCCGGTCGGTCGGCGACCAGCGTCTCTACCGACGGGTCAGCACCCCGGTAGGGCGTGCTTCGGGCGTCGATGGTCTTCTGCTTGGGCGGCCGGGACCGCAGGGTCACCTTCTGCCGCAGCAGCGCCTCGTCGGTGGCCGTCAGCGGGGACCGGCCCGCTAGCGCGCGGGTCAGGTTGGCGTCATCCCGGACTGCCTCGTAGACCGTCCGGATCGCACGGGACCGCCCGGACCACTTCTCGATCAGGTCAGCCGGAACACCCTCGATGTCGGCGTGGTCGTAGATCGAGGGGACAGTCCATTCCACGCCCATGGACGCGCTCAGTTCTGCCCGGAGCCGCGCCTGGTAGATGGCACCGGCGGCGCGGACATTCGCGTACAACTCGCGGCCGTCGATCGTGCGCCAGCGGCCGTCTTCGCACTGCACCCGGTTCGGGATCACGTAGTGCCGGTGCGCCTGGGGTGCACCGTGCCGGTTGCTCCGGTGGAGGAACCCAGCCGCGACCGGGATGACCGCCGCCTTGATCTGCTCGGCCCCGGCCGCGCCGCGGCGGGAGTAGCCCGCTGCTCGCTGGAGGTACTCCAGCGCTGCGGTCTCTGCCTGGGTGAGAGCGTCGGCGATCCTCGCGGCGTCCTCCTCCAACGCCAGCGCCTCCAACGCGCTCACTGACTTAGGCGCCGAGAACGTGAGGTCATAGCCCACGGTCTCGGTCCTCCGGGCTGCCCGTGGCTGCCCGGTCACCGCGTCGCTGTACGGGCCGGGGACCATCTCACCGGTCGCCGGGTTGCATCCCTCCAGGACCGCCCTCAGCGTCTCCCGGTCGACCTGGCTGCCCGGGGTCAGCCCGTAGGCCGCGAGTTCCTCATCGGTGCCCCACCACCGGCCGGGCGCCTCAGCGACACCAGCCTGGTACTCCGCCGTGTCCTCACCGGCGACCGGCGCCGCAGGCGCGTGAGCCGCGTCAGGCCAGTCCCGAGCACCTGACACGTACGCCTTGCCCAGGTAGTAGTCCAGGCCATCCGCGGTGACCGGCGCGATCGAAAGCATGCAGAAGTTATCGGCCCGACATGCGACCTTCTGGAGCATTAGTGCAACAGGTGTGTACGTCCTCGTTGCTTTGCTTCAACCTCCTGGTTGATCTTGCCGATGAGAGAGACGGGGGTGTTCCGGTTTCCCGGGATTCGTCTGCCGGTGCGCGGATGCTCGTCGGCTGGGCTGAGACAGAAGGCAGGGCTGGCGTGAAGGCGCATTTAGCGCGGCTGGTGGTGAGGGCGGAGGACACCCGGGATTCCATGGAGTCGCCGGTGAAGACCGCGGCGATGGTCTGGCGGTCGGGGGTGTTCCCGGTGCTGGCGTGGGTCACGACCCTGCTGGGTGGGGCGTTCCTGCTGGGGGTGATGGCGCCGAGCGTGCCTGGGTCTGCGGACCGGTGGATCACCGCTGGGATCGCCTGGCTGGTCCTGATCGTCTACACCGGCCCGAGCGTGGGTCGGAACGGTGAGCGGCCCCTGCCTGGTGCTGGACCGCGCGGCTACGTCTGGCTGGGTGTCTGCGGTCTGCTGACCCTGTACGCGCTCGTGAAGGCGGGGCTGACGGCCGGGCAGGTGCTCGCGTCCCTGGCTCTGCTGGCGGGGATCGGGGGTGTCCAGTACCTGCGCGTCTGGCGTCAGGCGCGGCAGGCTGCGGACGAGGAGTCCGGGAACGGGTACGGGCGTGCTGCGGTGGCCGTGACGGGCGCCGGGATGCTGATCTCCAAGGGCGGCGACTTCGTGGGCGCGGTGGTCCTGTTCATCGGGGTGCTGGTGTTCGCGTCAGCGCAGAGCGCGCAGAGTGCGCTGGGGTTGTCCTGGCCGGTGATCCTGGTGGTGGTCGTGGCTGGGATGGTGCTGGGCCGCAGGCTGGTGGTGTGGTTCCCGCCAGGCTTCGGCCGTCAGCGGGCCGACCAGGCGCACCGGATGACCATGCGGGACCACATCGAGGCAGCCCGCAACGGTGGCGGCAGCCGCCGCCGTGAGGCCGCCGCGGCGGAGTCGGGGACGGCCGGTTCGGGTGTGGGTGCTCGGAGCGACGGGCTGGCTGAACTCGGGGACGTGCCGGGGGCCTTCCGCTGGCTCAGCCGCCAGGGCGTCCCGACCGCCAAGGGCATCTTCACCGGCCGGGTCGAGTATCCGGACGGTTCTCTGGGTGACTGGGCGACTGCGAACCCGCACCTGCTCGGGATCGGTGCGCCCGGGTCGGGCAAGTCGAGCACGATCCTGGGGCAGAACTTGATGGCCCACATGGGCATCGTGATCGCGTCCTCGTCCAAGGGGGACCTGGCCGAGCAGACGGCTGCCTGGCGGTCGCTGTTGGGCGAGACCCTCTTCTGGGACCCGACGGGCAAGTCGCTGACCCCGGCGCACTGCACGCCGCTGCGCTGGTCCCCGGTGATGGGGATCTACACCCGCGATGACGCGGTGTGGGCGGCCAAGCAACTGGTCGACGCGTCCGCGGTCCAGGGCGGTGCCGGGTCCGACAGTGCCGAGCACTTCCGGCAGCGCGCCACGCTGGTCCTGGCGCCGCTGCTGTACGCGGGCATGCTCGCCGGGAAGAAGATCAGCAAGGTCGTCGAGTGGGTCGAGGTCGGCCCGTCGGGTGAGGGCTGGAAGGAGCCTCTGGAGTTGCTGGCCACCGACGGCCAGGACCGCTTCGTCCGGCAGTTGACCGCCTTCATCGAGCAGAGCGAAGGCGACGGCGGCCGGGAGAACCACTCGGTGCTCACCACGGTCGGCAACCTCTTCAGCCCCTACGCGACCGACAGGGCGCTCCGGGAAGCCGACGACGCCGACTTCGACCCGCAGTCCTGGCTGCGGACCCACTGGGGCTGGGGCACCGTCTACGTGGTCACCACGGCTGGGTCTGAGGCCAAGGCGGTGGGTCCGCTGGTCGCGCTGATGATGAG
>NZ_JAAKGN010000061.1:0-27107 GCF_011039295.1 Modestobacter sp. KNN46-3
CGACGTCGCAGGCCACCACGACCGTGTCCGCCAGCGGCCAACCCCGGCTGAGCTGGCGCAGCGGCCAGCCGATGAGCACGACCCCCACCACGGCGGCCAGCGCCAGCGGACGCAGCCGGGGCCAGCGCCACAGCGCCCCGACCACGCCGGTCAGGACGACGGCCAGCAGGACCGCGCCCCGGGCGCCGACCGGCCAGCCGGTGGCACCGTCGGGCACGGCCGCGGCGCGCTCGGCGACGACGACCAGCCAGCGCACCGGCCAACCGGCGAGCCAGGTGAGCCCGTCGGCCAGCCAGGGCGCTGCGGGCGACACCAGGGCGGCCAGCACGCCCAGCACGGTCGCCGGGGCCACCGCGGGCGCGGCCAGCAGGTTGGCCGGCAGGGACACCAGGCTGACCAGCCCGGAGAGGCCGGCGATCAGAGGTGCGGTGACCACGCCGGCGGCCGCACTGACCGCGACGGCATCGGCCAGCGGCCGGGGCGCGCGGTGCCGGCGGAGCGCCCGGGACCAGCCCGGTGACAGCAGCACGATCGCCGCCGTGGCGGAGACCGAGAGCCCGAACCCGGGATCGGTCGCCAGCCCCGGCGCGAGGAGCAGCAGCACCAGGACGGTGAACGCCAGCGCCGGGACCGCGGCACGGGCCCGGCCGGAGGCCAGCGCCAGCACCGCCACCGCGCCCATGGCCGCGGCCCGCAACACGCTGGCCCCCGGGCGGGCGAGGACGACGAACCCGGCGATCGCCAGACCCGCGGCCAGCGCCTGCCACCGCCGGTCGACGGCCCGGGCCCGCAGCGGCCACAACACCAGCGCCACCACGATCGCCACGTTGGCCCCGGAGACGGCCGTCAGGTGCGCCAGGCCCGCGACCCGGAACTCCTCCACCAGGGCGGGGTCCATGGCGCTGGTGTCGCCCACGACCAGGCCGGGGAGCAGGCCGGCGGGGCGGTCGGGCAGGGTGCGGGCAGCCGAGTCGGCCAGCCCGGCGCGCAGGGACCCGGCCGCGTCCTGCACCACACCCGGCCCACCGATCGGATCGGGCGGTGACCGCGCCGACAGCACGGCCACGACATCGTCCCCGGGCTCCGCAGGGCGCACCAGGACGTGGAGGCGCACCGACTGACCGGGGAGCAGCCCGGCCCACTCCTCTGCCGTGCCGAAGAGCAGCACCGGGTCGCCGGCCACGATCCGGCCGGCGGCCTGGGAGACGGTCCCGTCGACGAGCACCCGGGCCGGTCCGGCACCGACCACCGGCCGCGGGTCGTCGGTCAGCTCCATGACCACCTCGACGACCGATCCGCGGTCGGCGAGCGCCAGCAGGGGTGACGCCGCCCGAGCCTGGGCCCGGACCGCCGCGGTGGCCCCGGTGACGGTGACCGCGGCCAGGCAGCCGATGACGACGCCGCGGGCCGCGACCCCTCGGAGCGTGCCCACCCGCCCGGGGCCGCCGGACAGCAGCAGACCAGCGGCACCGAGGGCCGCGACCACCGCGAGGGTGAGGAGCAGCCCGGCGGGCAGCTGGGGTGCCAGCAGGGTCAGCACCCACACGGTGGCCGCGGGTGGGACGAGTCGGAGGTCGAGCCACGACCACCGCTCCGTCGAAGGCGCCCGGTGGACCGGGCGCCGGGTACCCGGCGGTGGCATGGTCAGACCCGCACCCGCTCGGCCAGGTCGGCGAAGATCGCCGGGCCGATGCCGCTGACGTCGTCCAGCCGGTCGACGCTGGTGAACGGCCCGTGTGCGGAGCGGTGGTCGACGATCCGCTGGGCGAGCACGGGGCCGATCCCCGGCAACGCGTCCAGTTCCGCGACGGTCGCGGTGTTCAGGTCCAACAGGGCCCCGCCCACCGCCGCGCCGCCGGTCGGTCCCGCGCCGGCCACCGCCCCGGGCACCCCGACGGCGATCTGCTGGCCGTCGGTGACCACGGCAGCCGCGTTCACCGACGCCGGGTCGGCCTCGGGCAACAGCCCGCCGGCCGCGGCCAGCGCATCGGCCACCCGCGCCCCCGCCGGCAGCGTGACCAGGCCCGGGCTGCCGACCGACCCGACGACCGAGACCACGACCGTGCCGGTCGGTGCGCCGGGTGCCGGGGCAGTCGAGGCAGGTGGCACCGGGCTGTCGGTGGCCACCGCGGCACCGCTCGAGGCAGCGGCCGGCACCTGGTCGACGACCGGCCGGGCGACCCAGGTCCAGCCGACGACGACGACCGCCGCCAGCACCGCGACTCCCCACAGCGCCCAGGCGCCCGGACGACCGGGGTCGACCCGCGCGGCACGCCCGGGTGCGCGGTGCCGGCCCAGCCCCGCGGGCAGGTGAGCGGGCTCGACGGGCTGGGTCGCCCGGTCGTCCTCGTCCTCCGGCCAGCCGCCGTCGTGGCCGGACGGTGCACCCGGCTCGTCCGCGTCGGGGACCCAGCCCCCGGGCTGCCCCTCCGCCAGCAGTGCCCGGAGCCGGGCCCGGATAACGTCGGAGTCGTCGCTGCGACGGGCAGGAGGGCGCACGGCAGGGACGCTAGGGAGCCGGCGCTGCCCCCGACGAGGGCCGCGGCCAGGTTGTGGACGGCGGGCACCGTTGTGGACGGCGGCCCCCGCGCAGTGCCGGGGCCACCGGACCGTGGCCGGGTGCCCGAGCTCCCACCCTCAGTCCTGCCCGTGCTCGGACGGGCCCGGAGGTGGCGCGTCCTGCGGCCGCTGTCCTGCCTCGGTCGCGGGCCGCGGCGTGGGGTCGACGACCACCCCGACCGCTCCCGGCCCGACGTGCGCCCCGACCGCGGCTCCCAGCTCGCTGACGTACAGCTCGGTCAGCGCCGGGAGGCGGGCGGCGAGCTGGTCGGCGAGCCGTTGCGCGCGCTCCGGGGCGGCGAGGTGGTGCACCGCCGCTGCCACCGGCGCGTCACCGGCCACGTCGGCCGCGCGCTGGACCAGCCGGTTGAGCGCGCGGGCCGAGGTGCGCACCTTCTCCAGGGCGACCACCTGGCCGTCGGTCACGTGCAGCACCGGCTTCACCGCGAGGGCACTGCCCAGCAGGGCGGCCGCGGCACCGATCCGCCCGCCGCGCCGCAGGTGCTCCAGGGTGTCGACGACGAAGAAGGTGCGGGTGGCCGCTGCGGTCTGCCGCGCCGCGTCGGCCACCTCGGCGGCCGAGGCGCCGTCCGCCGCGGCCCGGGCAGCGGCCAGCACGGCGAACCCGGTGCCCATCGCGGCCGACCGGGAGTCCAGCACGGTCACCAGGTGCTCACCGACCTGCGTCGCGGCCACCTGGGCGGCGTCCAAGGTGCCCGACAGCTCCCCGGACAGGTGCACCGACACCAGCCGGTCGGCACCGCCGTCCAGCAGCCGCCGGTAGACGGCCACGAAGTCCCCCGGCGTCGGGCGGGACGTGCTGACGTGGCCGCCCCGTACGGCGAGCGAGCGGGCGACCTCGCCGGAGGTGACGTCGCTGCCCTCCCGGCCGGACCGCCCGGCGAGCACCACGTAGAGCGGCACGACCTCGATGCCGAAGTGCGCGACGACGTCGGCCGGCAGGTAGGCCGTCGAGTCGGTGACCACGGCGACGGACATGGCGCGAGGCTAGCCGCGTGGTGCGCGGCGCCGCGGGAGTGGCTGGTCAGCCCGCGTCGGCGTCGGTCGCCGGTGCGCCCTCCTCGGGGCTGGCTCCCGCCCGCGGCGCGTCGGGGGCGTCGGTGGCAGAGGGCTCGGGGAAGGGACCACGGTCACCGGTCGCCCGCACGCCACCCTCCACGCCCTCCGGCGTCGACAGGTTGTGCCGCATCAGCCGCCACCCCGAGGCCTGGAAGGACAGCTCGCTCCAGTGGCAGTTGCCCAGCGGCCCGAAGACCCGCTTGTGCTCCGCCCCCAGCCCCAGCAGCGCCTCGATCAACCGGCCGGCCGTCCCGCCGTGGGTCACCAGCACGGCCGTGGCCGCCGGCGGCAGGTCGGCCACGGCAGCCAGTGCCCGCGCGGCGACGTCGGCCTGCGCCTCCCCGCCACGCTCCGGCACCGGTCGGCCGGCCATCCAGTCGGCGTACTGCCCCGGGTGCCGGTCGGCCACCTCGTGCCGGGTCAGGCCCTCCCAGCTGCCCAGCCCGTGCTCACGCAGCCGCTCGTCGACGAGCAGTTGCACGCCCAGCAGCGGGGCCAGCGCCCCAGCCGTGTCGACCGCGCGCTGCAGGTCGCTGGAGACCAGCAGCACCTCCTGGCCCTCCAGCAGGGCGGCGAGGTGAGGCGCGGTGCGGGCGGCCTGGGCCCGCCCCTCGGCGTCCAGGGGCGGGTCGAGCTGACCTTGGAAGCGCCCGGCGGCGTTCCACTCGGTACGGCCGTGCCGCCACACGAGCAGGCGGGGCACCGCCGGGGCGTCGACGCCCCCGGTCACCGGCCGGACTCGCCCGGGACGTCCTCGCCGGCGCCGTCCTCGTCGCCGGCGGCAGCGTCCTCTGCCGGCGTGGGGGCCGCAGGGACCGCGCCGTCGGTGAACGGGATCACCGGGCAGTCCTTCCAGAGCCGCTCGAGGGCGTAGTAGGCGCGCTCCTCGGCGTGCTGGACGTGCACGACGACGTCGACGAAGTCCAGCAGCACCCACCGCCCCTCGGCCACGCCCTCGCGGCGGACCGGCTTCACACCGTGCTCGCGCAGGCGCTCCTCCACCCCGTCGACGATCGACTGGACCTGACGTTCGTTGGGCGCCGAGGTCAGGACGAACGCGTCGGTGATCGCCAGGCGGTCACTGACGTCGACGATCGAGACGTCGGTGGCGAGCTTGTCGGCGGCGGCCTGCGCTGCGATGAGCGCGGTCTCGCGTGCCTCGTCCGAGGCGGTCATCGGGGGATCTCCTGCAGGTCGGGGGACGGATCGTCCCCGTGGGTGGGGGTGTCGCTCAGGTCGGGTGGGGTGGCCGCGGTCTCGCGGTGGTCGATGGCCGCGGGCTCCCGATGGTCCATGGTCGCGGACTCCCGGTGGTCGAGGGCCAGGAGCCGCTCGGCCGGGAAGCCACTGACCCGCGGCGCGGTGTCGGCCAGCAGCTCGTCGGCCCCGGCCGTGCCGGGGTGGTACAGCCCGCGCTTCTCGATGTACTGCACCACACCGTCGGGCACCAGGTACCAGACGGGCCGCCCCCGGCGCACCCGGTCGCGGCAGTCGGTGGAGCTGATCGCCAACGCCGGCACCTCGACCAGGCTGACCGCGCCGCGCGGGAGGTCGGCGTCGGCCAGCTGGTACCCGGGCCGGGTGACGCCCACGAAGTGCGCCAGCTGGAAGAGCTTGTCCGTCTCCCGCCAGCCCACGATCTGGGCGAGCGCGTCGGCGCCGGTGATGAAGAACAACTCGGCGTCGGGGTGGAGGCGGTGCAGATCGCTGAGGGTGTCGATGGTGTACGTCGGCCCGCCCCGGTCGACGTCGACCCGGCTGACGGAGAACCGCGGGTTGGAGGCGGTCGCGATGACGGTCATCAGGTAGCGGTCCTCGGCAGGGCTCACGCCCCGGTCGGACTTCTGCCAGGGCTGACCGGTCGGCACGAAGACGACCTCGTCGAGCCCGAACAGCCCGGCGACCTCGCTGGCGGCCACCAGGTGCCCGTGGTGGATGGGGTCGAACGTCCCGCCCATCACCCCGAGTCGACGTCCTGCCACCGATCGAGCCTAGCCCGGCCCCGCCGGGGCCGGTCGTCCGACCACCGGCTCCGGCGACCGGCGGGAAGGGCACGACGGCCGGGTGCCGCCGGTGTGCGCCGGTCGGCGACCGGCTCCCCCGTGCCGCCGCTCGCCACCGAGGTGGCACCGCGTGATCGCAGCACCCCGTGCTCCGGCCCCGTCGTCCACCCTGCCGTCGTGCCCGATCGGACGATGCCGTCTGGTTTCCGGGTCTGCAGGGAGGGACTCCGATGGGAACGATTCCGTCGGCGTGTCGTCATGTTCGGGGACGCACCAGGGGCGGCCGGGGCCGGCTCAAAGGGTGGTGACGAAGTCCGCCAGCTGCGCCGCGGTGCGGACCTCCACCATCGGGACGACGTCGGCGTACCGGTCCGCGGCCGAGTCGCCGCTCCCCCACAGCCGGCGTGGCTCCGGGTTGAGCCAGTGGGCCGACCGTGATCGCCGCACCAGGTCGGCCAGCGTCGGCAGGCCCGGGTGCCGGTAGTTGGTGCGACCGTCGCCGAGCACCAGCAGCGACGTCTTCGGGCCGACCGCCGCCGGCCACCTCTCGGCGAAGACCTCCAGCGCGTTGCCGTAGTCGCTGTGCCCGTCGAAGCTGACCACGTCGGCCTCCCGGCCGATCCGGGCGATCGCGTCGACCACGTCGGCCCCGGGGGTGAAGAACCGGGTCACCTCGTCGGTCGAGTCGACGAAGGCGAAGGCCCGCACGCCGCTGAAGTGCTCGCGCAGCGCCTGGGTGAGCATCAGGGTGAAGTGGCTGAAGCCGGCCACCGAGCCACTGACGTCGCAGAGCACCACCAGCTCGGGCTTGTGCACCGCCCGCGGCCGGTGGTGCGTGACCAGCGGCATCCCGCCGGTGGCCAGCGAGGCGCGCACCGTGCGGCGGAAGTCCAGCCGCCCGGCCCTGCCCAGCCGCCGGCGGGCCGACAGCCGCACGGCCAGCCGCCGGGCCAGCGGCGCCACGGTGCGGCGCAGCTCGGCGAGGTCGGCCTGCTGGGCGCGGAGGAAGTCGACCTGGTCGGCCATCGGGCGAACGGCGTTGCGGGCGACCTTGTCCCGTCCCTTCTCCGCGGCGGTGCGGCGCCGCACCTCGGCCTCCACCGCCGTCCGGAACGCCGCGATCCGCTCCTTCGCCGTCGACCGGGCCACCTGCTCGGCCAGCCCGCCGGCCTCACCGCCGGCGAGCATCCCGGCAAGCAGCTGCGCCACCAGCGTGTCCGGCGACAGCGCGCGCAGCACCCGGTAGCTGAAGAACGACTGCCCCGAGGGGGTGGGCGCCCCGGCGCCGAGCTGGTCGACCGCCAGCCGGGCGAACCGGCGCAACGCCTCCTCGTCCCCCTCCAGCAGCAACCGCAGCAGCTCCGCGCGCAGCGCAGCGGCCAGGGCGCCGGGGTCGCCCACCGGCAGGGGTCCGTCGGTGCCGGGCTCGCCGTCCTCGCCGCCGTCCCCGGCTCCGTCGTCGCCCGCGACGGGCACGGGCCGGTCGGTCAGCGGCCACCAGAGGTCGAACAGCACGTCGAAGACCTCGCGCTGGGCGGCCCGGCGGAGCAGCACCGCGGCCAGACCGTGCCGCAGTTGCTCCCGGTCGAGCAGGTCGACGACGGTGAGCACCTGGGCGGCGTCCACGGCCTGGCTGATCCCGACCGGCACGCCGGCCTCCCGCACCGCGCGGACGAAGCCGTCGAGGTGCCCGACGAGACCACCCGGCTCGACGGCGGCTCCCGGCGGCATCAGTTCAGCCGGAGCTCGGCGGCGGCCCGGGCCTGGTCACTGGCGTGCTTGAGCACCACGCCCAGCGTCGAGCGCATCGCCGACTCGTCCAGGGTGTCCAGGCCGAGGGCCAGCAGCGTCTGCGCCCAGTCCAGCGTCTCGGAGATCGACGGCGCCTTCTTCAGCTCCAGCGCCCGCAGGGCCCGGACCGTGCGCACCAGCTGGTCGGCCAGCCCCGGAGCGAGGTCGGGGACCCGGGAGAGCACGATCTCCCGCTCCCGCTCGGCGCTCGGGTAGTCCAGCGCCAGGTACAGACGACGCCGCTTGAGCGCCTCGGACAGCTCGCGGGTGGCGTTGGAGGTGAGCACCACGAGCGGCCGGCGGGTGGCGGTGATCGTGCCCAGCTCGGGGATGGTGACCTGGAAGTCGCTGAGCACCTCCAGCAGGAGGCCTTCCACCTCGACGTCGGCCTTGTCGGTCTCGTCGATGAGGAGCACGGTCGGCTCGGTGCGCCGGATCGCGGTCAGCAGCGGCCGGGCGAGCAGGAACTCCTCACCGAAGACGTCGTCGTGCACGGTGTCCCAGTCGGCACCGCCGGTGCCCGCCGCGGAGATCCGGAGCAGCTGCTTCTTGTAGTTCCACTCGTACAGCGCCCGCGCCTCGTCCAGGCCCTCGTAGCACTGCAGCCGGATGAGCTCCGAGCCCGTCGCGGCGGCCATCGCCTTGGCCAGCTCGGTCTTGCCCACCCCGGCCGGGCCCTCCACCAGCAGCGGCTTGCCCAGCCGGTCGGCCAGGAAGACGGTCGTGGCGATCTGGGCGTCGGGCAGGTACCCGGCGGCCGACAACCGCGTCGTCACGTCCGCCACGTCGGCGAACTGGGCGGCGTGCGTGGGCGTGCGGGACATGCGGCTCCCTCGTTGGGGCGGCGGGGCGGGTAGGCGCTCGTGCGGATGCGTACCGGGGTCAGCGAGTGTGGCCGTTGCCCGTGACGACGTAGGTGGTGGAGGTGAGCTCCGGCAGCCCGAGCGGGCCACGGGCGTGCAGCTTCTGGGTAGAGATGCCGATCTCGGCGCCGAACCCGAACTCGCCACCGTCGGTGAACCGGGTGGAGGCGTTGACCAGCACCGCGGCCGCGTCGACCCCGGCGGTGAACTCGGCGATCGCCCGGGCGGAGTCGGCCACGATCGCCTCGCTGTGCCCGCTCCCCCACCGGCTGATGTGGTCCAGCGCGCCGGGCAGGTCGTCGACCACCCGGACGGCCATGTCCAGCGACAGGTACTCGGTGGCCCAGTCCTCGTCGGTGGCGGGGACGACGCCCTCGTGGGCCTCGGCCGCGGCCTCGTCGCCGTGCAGCGTGACCCCGGCGTCGGCCAGGGCGGCCAGCAGGCGGGGCAGGAAGGCGACGTCCCGGTGCACCAGCAGGGTCTCCGCGGAGTTGCACACGCTGACCCGGGAGGTCTTGGCGTTCAGCACGATCGCCTCGGCCATCGCCGGGTCGGCGGAGGCGTCGACGTAGACGTGGCAGTTGCCCACGCCGGTCTCGATCACCGGCACGGTCGCCTCCCGCACCACCCGGTTGATCAGCGAGGCCCCACCCCGCGGGATGACGACGTCGACCAGACCACGGGCGTTCAGCAGCTCCCCGACCGATGCCCGGTCCGCCGGCAGCAGGGCGATCGAACCGGCGGGCAACCCGGCCTTCTCGGCGGCCTCGGTGAGGACGGCGACCAGCGCGGTGTTGGTGCGGTGCGCGGAGCCGGACCCGCGCAGCAGCGCGGCGTTCCCGCTCTTCAGGCAGAGCCCGGCGGCGTCGACGGTCACGTTGGGCCGGGCCTCGTAGACGATCCCGACCACGCCGAGCGGCACGCGCACCTGGCGCAGCTGCAGCCCGTTGGCCAGCGTGGACCCGCGGACGACGTCGCCGACCGGGTCGGGCAGCGAGACCAGGTCCCGCAGCGCGTCGGCCACCGCGGCCAGCCGCGCCGGGTCCAGCCGCAGCCGGTCCAGCACCGAGGCCGGCGTGCCGTCCGCCGCGGCGGCCTCGACGTCGGCGGCGTTGGCGGCGAGCACCTCGTCGGCCCGCTCCAGCAGTGCCTGCGCCATCGCGGCCAGCGCGGCGTCCTTGGTCTCGGTGGGCAGGGTGCGCAGCACGCGGGCGGCCTCACGGGCGCGGACCGCGGCGGCCCCGATCAGCGGGAAGTCGGCGTCGGACACGCGTCGAGGTTACGCGCGGGCCCCGTGCCGGGTCCCGCCGCGAGCCTACGGGCGGTGGGGGCCTCCCTCAGCTGCGCAGGGCGCGGAGCACCTGCTTGCGGGCCTCGCCGGTCAGCCGGTCGACGAAGAGCTTCCCGTCGAGGTGGTCGACCTCGTGCTGCAGGCACCGGGCGAGAAGCCCGCTGCCCTCGATCCGCAGCGGCTCACCGTGCACGTCGAACCCCTCGGCGACGCAGTGCATCGCCCGCACGGTGGGGGCGTAGAGCCCCGGGATCGACAGGCAGCCCTCGTCGTCGTCCTGGGTCTCCTCGCTGCGCTCGGCGATCACCGGGTTCACCATGTGCCCGATGACGCCGTCGACGTTGTAGGAGAAGACCCGCAGGCCGACCCCGATCTGGGTCGCCGCCACACCGGCCCGGCCGGGGTGGTCGACGGTCTCCTCCAGGTCGCGGACGAGCGCGGCGAGGTCCTTGTCGAAGGCGCGGATCGGGTCGGCCGGGGTGCGCAGCACCGGGTCACCGATCTCGCGGATGGATCGAACAGTCACGGGGGCAGTGTCTCAGCCGGGCGTGCGGCGCCCGACGAGGACCATCTCGTCGCGGTGGACGACCTCGCGGCGGTACTCGGGGTCCAGGTCCCCGGTCTTGCGCCCCAGCAGCGCCGGCAGCTCGCGGGCGTCGTAGGCGACCAGGCCGCGGGCGACCACCTCGCCGTCCGGGCCGACCAGCTCCACCGGGTCGTCGGCGAGGAACTCCCCGGTCACGCCGGTGATGCCCGCGGCGAGCAGTGAGGCGTGCCGTTCCCGGACGGCACGGACCGCGCCCTCGTCGAGCAGCACCCGGCCGCGGGGGCGGCTGGCATAGCGGAGCCAGAACTGCCGGGCCGAGGGACGCCGCCCGGTCGGGGCGAACAGCGTGCCCACCTGCTCCCCGGCCAGCGCGTCCGCCGCCTGTGCGGTGGAGGTGACCACGACGGGCACCCCCGCGGCCGAGGCGATGAACGCAGCCTCGACCTTGGTGGCCATCCCGCCGGTGCCGACGCCGTTGCGGCTGGCCGAGCCCAGCGTCACCGCCGCCAGGTCCGCCGGGCTGCGCACGGTGTCGACCAGCGCGGCCGGGCCGGTGCGCGGGTCGCCGTCGTAGACGCCGTCCACGTCGGAGAGCAGCAGCAGGGCGTCGGCCATGGCGACGTGGGCGACCAGCGCGGCGAGCCGGTCGTTGTCGCCGAACCGGATCTCCTCGGTGGCGACCGTGTCGTTCTCGTTGACGATCGGCAGCACGCCGAGCGCGAGCAGCCGCTCGATCGTCTGCTGCGCGTTGCGGTAGTGGCTGCGCCGGGTCAGGTCGTCGGCGGTGAGCAGCACCTGGCCGACGGTCACGTCGTGGGCGGCGAAGGCGTCGGCGTAGGTCTGCACCAGCCGCAGCTGCCCGACGCTCGCAGCCGCCTGGGCGGTGGCCAGGTCGCGGGGGCGGCCGGCCAGCCCCAGCGGCGCCAGCCCCGCGGCGATCGCCCCGGAGGAGACGAGCACGACCTGCCGGCCGGCGGCCCGCAGCGCGCCGAGGACGTCGACCAGCGCCCGCAGGCGGGTCTCGTCCAGCCCGCCGGGCAGCGTGGTCAGCGACGAGGAGCCGACCTTGACCACCACCCGCTGCGCGGCGGCGATCTCCGCGCGGGCGGTCACCGGTCGGTGTCGTCGAGGAGGTCGGCGTCGATCCAGCCGTCGCCCTCGGTGACCTCGTACGGAAGCCGGCGGGCCTTCTTGGCCAGCAGTCGCTCCTCGGCCGACAGCCGGGTGTTGTCCTCCAGCCGGGTGTCGGTACCGCGGCCGCCGAGGCCCGCGGTCTCCTCGATGGTGAGCGTGCCGGCCGGCAGGGTGGGCTCCCAGTCGAACGTGACGTCACCGACGGTGATCGCGTCACCGGGGACGGCGCCGGCCTTGGCCAGCCCTTCTTCGACACCGAGGCGGTTGAGCCGGTCGGCCAGGTAGCCCACGGCCTCGTCGTTGTTGAAGTCGGTCTGCCGGACCCAGCGCTCCGGGCGCACCCCGAGCACGACCCACCCGTCGGTGCGGGGATCGCGCTCGACGGTGAAGCCGCCGTCGTCGACGGCGCGCGGCGTGATGGTGATCGGGGCCGGTGGGAGGTCCGGCAGCGAGGCGCGGTGCTCGCGGACGGCGGCGGCGAGCGCGTAGCCCAGCTCGGTCACCCCTTCCCCGGTGGCCGCGCTGATCGGGAAGACCTGCAGGCCGCGCTCCTCCAGCGAGGCGCGCACGAGGTCGACGAGCTCGCGGCCGTCCGGCACGTCGATCTTGTTCAGCACGGCGATCCGCAGCCGGCCGACCAGGTCGAGGTCCTCGCCGCCGTACTCGCGCAGCTCGTGCTCGAGTGCCTCGATGTCGGTCTCCGGGTCGCGGCCGGGCTCCATCGTCGCCATGTCGACCACGTGCACCAGGACGGCGCAGCGCTCGACGTGCCGGAGGAACTCCAGGCCCAGGCCCTTGCCCACGGAGGCGCCGGGGATCAGGCCGGGGACGTCGGCCATCGTGTAGGTCGTGTCGCCGGAACGGATCACGCCCAGCTGCGGCACCAGCGTGGTGAAGGGGTAGTCGGCGATCTTGGGGCGGGCAGCCGACATCGAGGCGACGAGGGAGGACTTCCCGGCCGACGGGTACCCGACCAGACCGACGTCGGCGATGCTCTTCAGCTCGAGGACGGCGTCCACGGCCTCGCCGGGCTCGCCGAGCAGCGCGAACCCGGGGGCCTTGCGGCGGGCGTTGGCCAGGGCCGCGTTGCCCAGACCGCCCTTGCCGCCACGTGCCAGGACGAGCCGGGCACCGTCGCCGACCAGGTCGGCGACGACCTGACCGTCGACGCTCACGACGGTGCCGGAGGGCACGCCGAGCACGAGGTCGGCCCCGCGTCCGCCGTTGCGGTAGTCGCCGGCTGCCTGCTTGCCGTTGCCGGCCTTCTGGTGCGGGCGGTGGTGGAAGTCCAGCAGGGTGTGCACGCTGGGGTCGACCTGGAGGACGACGTCGCCGCCGTCACCGCCGTCGCCCCCGTCGGGACCGCCCAGCGGCTTGAACTTCTCGCGGTGCACGGAGCTGACCCCGTTGGCACCCTTGCCTGCCGAGACGTGGACCGTCACGCGGTCGACGAAAGCGGCCATGATCGCCGCCTCTCTGCGCTACGGCCGAACTGTCCGGAAAGGGGAACGGGTGGCGGCGCCGAGAATCGGCGCCGCCACCCGGTCAGAGCTGGTCGTGCTGGGTGGTGCTCAGACCGAGGCGGTCTCACGGGCGGCAACCGGGGCGCCGACGGCCGTGATGGCGACCTCGCGGCGGCCGCGGCGGAACCCGAAGGTCACCGAGCCGGGCACGAGCGCGAACAGGGTGTCGTCCTTGCCGCGGCCGACGCCGAGACCCGGGTGGAAGTGGGTGCCGCGCTGGCGGACGATGATCTCACCGGCCTTGACGACCTGACCACCGAAGCGCTTGACGCCCAGGCGCTGGGCGTTGGAGTCGCGACCGTTACGGGACGACGATGCGCCCTTCTTGTGTGCCATGTCGTCAGCCCTTCGTGATGTCGCGGACCACGACGCTGGTCAGGGGCTGACGGTGCCCCTGGCGCTTGTGGTAGCCCGTCTTGTTCTTGAACTTGTGGATGTGGATCTTCGGGCCCTTGCCGTGCTCGACGATCTCGCCGGTCACGGTGACGCCGGCGAGCGTCTGAGCGTCGGCGGTGACGGTGTCGCCGTCGACCAGCAGGATGGCCGGAAGGGTGACGGTGTCACCGGCCTCTCCGCTGAGGCGGTTGATGGTGAACGTGTCACCGACACCCACCTTGTGCTGCGCTCCACCGGCCTTGACGACTGCGTACACCACTGACTCCTCGATCGGTTCCATGTGTCCAGCACTGTGTCCTGCGCGCACGACCGCCACGAGGGTCGAGTGCTGGACGTGCTGCTCGCGCCCCCCAGGCGGCACCGGAGTGCGCGGCCCGTGGTGGAGCAACCCGTCCAGCGTACCCGAGGCGGCGTGCCCGGGTCGAACCGCGTAGGAGCGGTCCGACCCGGCCCCCGGGCGAGGCGGCGCCCTGCCCGGGGTCCTCGGTCAGGCGGGCGGGCCTGCGGGCCGCGAGGCGGCCCTGCGGCGCCGCGGCCGGACCACCGGCACGTCCTGGTCGGCCACGGGCTCGGCGACCGGTCCGGGCGCCACGGCGACGGTCGGCTCCGACCGCTCCGCAGCCGCAGCCGGGACGTCCGGGGCGGACGTCGGCGCCGCCACCGCAGCGGCGAGGACGGTGTCCGGCGTCGACTCCTCGGCGGGCGTCGGCTCCTCGGCGACCACCTGCACGGCCGTCTCGCCGGCGGGCAGCGGCTCCTCGTCGGCGGGTGCCCCGTCAGCGGGCGCCTCGGCGACCGCAGCGTCCTCGGCCCCACGGGCCTCGGCCGACCCGCGGCCGCGGCGGCCCCGGTTGCGACGGCCACGGCCCTCACCGGCCGGCTCGGTCGTCGGCTCGGCGACCTGCTCCCCCGCGGCCTGCTCACCCGCAGCGGGCTCGTCGAAGGACGCCCCGCCCTGCAGCGCCATGGCGTCCGCGACGTCCCAGCCCGCGGCCGGGTCCTCGCGACGGGACGTCGCGGAGCCCCCGTCCGCCGTGTCCAGGGCCGTCTGGTCCGCTGCCGGGCCCTGGTCGACCTCAGGGGCCGGCGAACCGGCGTCCACGGGACCGCGCTCGGTGGCGTTGCCGCCCCGGGAGCCACGGTCCCGACCACCCCGGCTGCGACGCCCGCGACCGCCGCCGGTCTCGGCGGCGTCGCCGCCCGGCACGTCGGCCACGTCGCCGGCCGGGGCGGCCTCCACCGTCGCCGGGGCGGCCTCCACCGTCACCGGCGTGGTCTCCTCGGCGACGGGGATCGGGACGTCGGCGTCCTTGGGCCGGTCGTCCCGGCCCTTGTCCCGGCCCTTGTCGGAGCCGGCACCGCTGCCCGAGCCGGACCCGTTCCCCGAGTCGCCCCGGTTGCGACCGCCGCCACCGTTGCCGGCTGCGCCGTTGCCGCCTGCGCCGTTGCCGCCGCCGCCGTTGCCGCTGGACCGCTTCTTCTCGTCCACCGGGTCCACCTGCACCAGCACACCCCGACCGCGGCAGTGGTCACACGGCTCGGAGAAGACCTCCAGCAGGCCCTGACCCACGCGCTTGCGGGTCATCTGCACCAGGCCCAGCGAGGTCACCTCGGCGACCTGGTGCTTGGTGCGGTCGCGGCCGAGGCACTCGGTGAGCCGCCGCAGCACGAGGTCGCGGTTGCTCTCCAGGACCATGTCGATGAAGTCGATGACGATGATCCCGCCGATGTCGCGCAGCCGGAGCTGGCGGACGATCTCCTCGGCGGCCTCGATGTTGTTCCGGGTGACGGTCTGCTCGAGGTTGCCGCCGGAGCCGACGAACTTGCCGGTGTTCACGTCGACGACCGTCATCGCCTCGGTGCGGTCGATGACCAGCGAGCCACCCGAGGGCAGCCACACCTTGCGGTCCAGCGCCTTCATCAGCTGCTCGTCGATCCGCAGGTCGCGGAAGACGTCGCCGGTGCCGGTGTAGCGCTGCAGCCGTTCGGACAGCTCCGGGGAGACGTGTGCGACGTAGGCCTCGACGGTGTCCCAGGCGTCGTCGCCCTGGACGACCAGCCGCTTGAAGTCCTCGTTGAAGACGTCGCGGATGACCCGGATCGCCAGGTCCGGCTCGCCGTAGAACAGCGTCGGCGCGTTGCTGGTCGAGGAGGCCTTGGTCTGGATGACCTCCCACTGCGCCTGCAGCCGGGCCACGTCGCGGGTGAGCTCCTCCTCCGAGGCGCCCTCCGCGGCCGTGCGGATGATGACGCCGGCGTCCTCGGGGACGATCTTCTTCAGGATGTCCTTGAGCCGCTGGCGCTCCTTGTCCGGCAGCTTGCGGCTGATGCCGGTCATCGAGCCACCGGGCACGTAGACCAGGAAGCGGCCGGGCAGGTTGACCTGCTGGGTCAGCCGGGCGCCCTTGTGGCCGATCGGGTCCTTGGTCACCTGGACCAGGACCTTGTCGCCGGACTTGAGCGCGGTCTCGATCGAGCGGGACTTCCCGGACAGGCCGGCGGCGTCCCAGTTGACCTCACCGGCGTACAGGACGGCGTTGCGGCCCTTGCCGATGTCGACGAAGGCGGCCTCCATGCTGGGCAGCACGTTCTGCACGCGGCCCAGGTAGACGTTGCCCGCGAACGAGGTGGCCTGTGCCTGGGTGACGTAGTGCTCCACCAGGACGTCGTCCTCCAGGACGGCGATCTGGGTGCGCTCCCCCTGCTGGCGGATGACCATCGCCCGGTCCACGGCCTCACGCCGGGCCAGGAACTCCGACTCGCTCAGGATCGGCGCGCGGCGACGGCCACCGTCGCGGCCCTCCCGGCGGCGCTGGCGCTTGGCCTCGAGCCGGGTGGAGCCGGCCACGCCGCGGACGTCGTCGTCGCTGGAGGTGCGGCCGTTGCGGCCGGCCCGCTCGGGACGGTCGTCGGCGTCCTCGGTGCTGTCCTCGCTGCTGCCGTTCTCGCCGCTGCTGCCGCGGCGACGACGCCGGCGGCGACGGCGGGTGCTCGAACCCGAGCCACCCTCGGCGGCGTCGTCGTCCTCGCCCTCGTCGTCCTGGCCCTCGGGCTCGGTGCCGTCGTCGGACTCCTCGGCGCCGGCCGGGGTGTCGGTGTCCTCGTCGTCGCGGTCGCCGTCGGTGCCGTCCTCGCCGGTGCGGCCACGGCCGCGGCCCCGACGGCCCCGACGCCGACGACGGCTGCCCGAGGAGCCGCCGTCCTCGCCGTCACGGTCGTCGGAGTCCTCGAGGTCCCGCTCGTCGGTCTCGGTGGTCTCGGTGGTCTCGGCGTCCTCAGCCTCGACCGGCTCGCTCTCGGCCGCGCTGCGGCGGCGGCTGCGGGAACGCCGCGGCGGTGCCTGCTCCTCGTCACGCTCGTCGGTGGCCGGGCGGTCGTCGGTCCGGCCGGCGTCCGCGTCGGTCGACTCGGTCGGCGACTCGGCCTGGGGACGGCGGCTGCGGCGGCGCGGTGCGGCGACCTCGGGCTCAGGGGCCACGAAGCTGACGAAGGCGGGGGCCACCGGCGAGAGCTGCGGTGCCGGGGGCTCGACCGAATCGGGGTCGGCGGTCACAGCCGGCCGGGTGGCCCGGCGGCGGGGCCGGGCGGTGACGGTGGTGGGCTCGGGCGAGCTGAACTGTGCCCCGAAGCTGGGGGGCTCATGCTCGGGCTGGGGGGTGACCGCCTCGGCCACCGGGACCTCGACCTGCTCCTCGGAGAGGTCGTCGGCCGACGGCTCGGCGTCCGGCTCCGCGGGCGACCCGTCATCCGCGGCCGGCTCCGCGGCGAGGCCGCCGAGCAGATCGGCGTCAGGCGCCGATCCGTCCGCGGCGCTGGTGTCGGTGCTGTTCTCGTTGTCGTTGTGGTCGGCCACGAAGGGCTCGCCTCCTGTGCGTCCCCGGGCGCCGATCGTCTCCGACTGGCGGCCGCGCAGGAACGTGGGTTGGGCGGATCGGGCGGCCGCTGGGAGCGGCGGTTCTGCCCGGCCCGCGAAGTCTGGTCCGCGCCCCGGCCGATGCGGCTGGGGCCCGGTGGTGCAGCGTGCTGAACACAGGTGGTGCGGTGGTTCGAGAGTTCGGGTGGTGCCGAGTTCAGGTGATGCAGCGCCACGGCTGGCAGACGTGTCGCAGGCGACGCCCGGCACATCCGGTCCCGCCGGGTCAGACCTGAGCCGGCTCCCCCTGGCAGCGGGAACTGGCCTCGCGGTCGGGCCCCAGCGGATCGGCGACGTCACCGCTGTCGTCGAGCCGGCCCTGCGCCTCACGCACGGCCCGGGCGGGCAACGGCGGGTGCAGGTCGGCGACGGCAGCCAGAGCGGCCATCACGTCATCCGGTCGCACGGTCGGCGTGAGCTGCCGTACGACCACGAGCAGTATGGCACAACCTGCCTCAACAGCGACCGCGGCGGAGACGACGGCCTCCCGCGCGTCGACGTCCTTGGTGCCGTTCTTGGTCCGCTTCGCGACCAGCACCACCTCCTGGGCGAGGAAGGCCTGTACCGCCACGGAGAGCTCGTCGGCGTCCACCCCGGGCAGGTCGATCCGCCACCGGGTGGCGTCCAGCCGGTCGGCCAGGGACCCGCTGCCCTCGACAGCCTCGACGCACTCCAGGACGTCGATGCCCGGGGGCAGTGAGGCGTCCAGTGCGGCCCGCACCTGCTCCGGGTCGCGCCGTGCGGAGAGCCCGATCTCGAAGTACTCCGCCTCCGAGGCCGCGCCGGTGGGCGCCGCGCCCATGTAGGAGATCTTCGGGTGCGGGCTGAAGCCGGCGGAGAACGCCATCGGGACCTGCGCGCGGCGCAGCGCCCGCTCCAGGGCGCGGGCGAGGTCGCGGTGCGAGGCGAAGCGCAGCGGACCGCGCTTGGTGTAACGCAGCCGCAGCTTCTGCACGGTGGGCGGCGGCGGTGGGCCGTCCGGGGTGCGGGCCACTACCGACCGACGGGGGTCAGGGGCAGCAGGCTGCGCCCGGTGGGCCCGATCTGGATGTCAGTGCCCATGGTCGGGCAGACGCCACAGTCGTAGCAGCCGGTCCAGCGGCAGTCGCCGACCTCGTCCTCGGAGATCGCGTCCTGCCAGTCGTCCCAGAGCCACTCCTTGTCCAGCCCGGAGTCCAGGTGGTCCCAGGGCAGCACCTCGTGCTCGGTGCGCTCCCGGGTGGTGTACCAGTCCAGGTCGACCCCGAACGCGGCCAGCTCCTCGGCCGCGGCGGTGACCCAGCGCTGGTAGGAGAAGTGCTCGCTCCAGCCGTCGAAGTGCCCACCGTCGCGCCAGACCCGCTCGATGACCCGGCCGACCCGGCGGTCGCCGCGGGACAGCAGCCCCTCGATGACGCCGGGCTTGCCGTCGTGGTAGCGCAGGCCGATCGAGCGGCCGATCCGGCGGTCGGCGTTGATCGCCTCGCGCAGGATCTTGAGCCGGTGGTCGATCGTCTCGGCGCTGGCCTGGGCGGCCCACTGGAAGGGCGTGTGCGGCTTGGGCACGAAGCCACCGATGGAGACGGTGCAGCGGATGTCCTTGCTGCCACTGGCCTCCCGGCCGGCGCGGATCACCTCGACCGCCAGCTCGGCGATCTCCAGCACGTCCTCGTCGGTCTCGGTGGGCAGGCCGCACATGAAGTACAGCTTCACCTGGCGCCAGCCGTTGGCGTAGGCCGTGGTGACCGTGCGGACCAGGTCCTCCTTGGACACGGTCTTGTTGATCACCCGGCGGATCCGCTCGCTGCCGCCCTCGGGGGCGAAGGTCAGCCCGGAGCGGCGGCCGTTGCGGGAGAGCTCGTTGGCCAGGGTGACGTTGAAGGCGTCGACCCGGGTGCTGGGCAGGCTCAGGCCGGTGTTGGTGCCCTCGTACCGGTCGGCGAGCTCCTTGGCCAGCTGGCCGATCTCGGAGTGGTCGGCGCTGCTCAGCGAGAGCAGCCCGACCTCCTCGTAGCCGGTGGCCTTGAGGCCGGCGTCGACCATCGAGCCGATGCCGGTGATCGTCCGCTCGCGGACCGGGCGGGTGATCATCCCGGCCTGGCAGAACCGGCAGCCACGGGTGCAGCCGCGGAAGATCTCCACGCTCATCCGCTCGTGCACGCTCTCGGCCAGCGGGACCAGCGGCTGCTTGGGGTAGGGCCACTCGTCGAGGTCCATCACGGTGCGCTTGGCGACCTTGGCCGGGACGTCGTCCCGGGTGCGCCGCACCTCGGCGATCGTGCCGTCGGCGGCGTAGCTGACCCCGTAGAAGCGGGGCACGTAGACCCCGTCGACGCGGGCGAGCCGGGCCAGCAGCTCGACCCGTCCTCCGGGACGGCCCTGCTCCTTCCAGGCGGCGACGACGTCGGTCATGTCGCCGACGACCTGCTCGCCGTCGCCGAGGACCGCGCAGTCGACGAAGTCGCTGACCGGCTCGGGGTTGAAGGCGGCGTGCCCACCGGCGACGACCACCGGGTGGCTCTCGTCGCGGT
Organism: Modestobacter sp. KNN46-3; assembly: GCF_011039295.1. NCBI lineage: Bacteria > Bacillati > Actinomycetota > Actinomycetes > Geodermatophilales > Geodermatophilaceae > Modestobacter > Modestobacter sp. KNN46-3. Next base: position 19,611 of record NZ_JAAKGN010000061.1, read on the forward strand.
CGACCGCGTGCAGCGGGACACCGGCGAGGTCGAGCGCCTCGAGCAAGTTGGTGTACCCCAGCTCGGTGGCGAAGCTGACGCCGAGCAGGTCGAACTCCCGCACCGGGCGGTGGGCGTCGACGGTGAACTGGCCGACCCCGTGCTCGCGCATGAGCCCGGCCAGGTCCGGCCAGACGGCGTAGGTGCGCTCGGCCAGGGCGTCGGGGCGCTCGTTGAGCACCTCGTAGAGGATCATGAGGCCCTGGTTGGGCAGCCCGACCTCGTAGGCGTCGGGGTACATCAGCGCCCAGTGGACGGCGACGTCGTCCCACGGCTTCACCTGGGCGTTGAGCTCGCCACCGACGTACTGGATCGGCTTCTGCACCTGGGCGAGGAGTGGCTCGAGGCGGGGGTATAGCGATTCCACAGTCATGACCCGCCCAGGGTAGCCGCTGCCCCAGGGGCCGAAGTCCCGACTTCGGCCCTCAGACCCCCTCGCCGGGGCCCACCGCGAGCTCGCGAGTGGTGGGGGGCGAGGGGGTCCTCCCTCAGAGAGCCGGGAAGAACAGCGCGATCTCGCGCGCGGCCGACTCGGGCGAGTCGGAGCCGTGCACGATGTTGGCCTGCACCTCGAGGGCGAAGTCGCCGCGGATCGTGCCGGGGGCGGCCTTCACCGGGTCGGTGGCGCCGGCCAGCGCGCGGAATGCCTCGATGGCCCGCGGCCCCTCGATCACGAGGGCCAGCAGCGGCCCCCCGGTGATGAACTCGACCAGCGAGCCGAAGAACGGCCGCTCGCGGTGCTCGCCGTAGTGCTCCTCGGCGACCTCGGTGGTCAGGGTGCGCAGCTCGGCGGCGACCAGGCGCAGGCCCTTGGCCTCCAGGCGGGCGATGACCTGGCCGACCAGGCCGCGGGCAACGCCGTCGGGCTTGACCAGGACCAGCGAACGCTCAGCAGTGGGTGCAGACACGCCCGGGAGCGTACGGGACGTCGACTGTCAATCCAGGTTGACAGCTCACGGCTGTCAATCTAGGTTGACGACATGGCCTCCCCCACCGACGTCACCACCGCCGCCGCGGCCGACGACCCGGACACCGGGCTCCGTGCCATCCGCGCGCTGCGCGACCTCGCCGACCGCCTCGAGGTGCTCCAGGTCGGCAACGCCCGGGCGCGCGGCTGGTCCTGGCAGCAGATCGCCGACGCCCTCGGCGTCAGCAAGCAGGCCGTCCACAAGAAGCACGCCCACTCGAGAAGGGACCGCTGACGTGTTCGAGCGCTTCACCCGAGAGGCCCGTCAGGTGGTCGTCATGGCACAGGCACAGGCTCGCTGGCTGCACGCCGACCAGGTCGAGCCGGTGCACCTCCTGCTGGCCCTGACGGCCGACCCCGGTCGAGGGGGCCAGGCGCTGCGGGCGACCGGCGCCGACCTGGGGTCCGTCGAGGCGGCCCTGGCACGCTCGAACGGCGCGCTGGACGCCGACGCACTGGCCGCCATCGGCATAGACCTGGACCAGGTGCGGGCTGCTGCCGAGTCCGCCTTCGGCCCGGGCGCGCTGGACCGCGGTGGCCGAGAGCCGTCCGGTCACCTGCCGTTCGCCGAGGGGAGCAAGCGCGCCCTGGAGGAGTCGCTGCGCCACGTCCTGCGGTCGAAGCTGCGCCGCCGGGCCCGGGTCATCGACAGCGGTGCCCTGCTGGCCGGGTTGCTCGCCGTCGGCGACCCGGTGGTGCGGCGGGTGCTCCAGCAGCTGGGCACCGATGCCGACCGGCTGCGCGGTCAGCTCGGGGACGCCTCGGCGGCGTAGCGCCGTCAGCCGGCGGGCGGTGCCGGGGGTGCCGCCGGCGGCGGTCCGAAGGGCGAGCCGAGCAGCTCCTTGCGGACCTGCAGCAGGTACAGCCAGATCGCCAGGAAGATGACGCCGACCAGCCACATCGCCCCGCTGAGCAGCCCGGTGAGCAGCAGCGGCACCTGCAGTGCCGTGCCGATGACCAGACCCTGCGGACGGCGCTGCAGCCCGCTGGCCAGGATGAGCAGCACGGCCAGCACGAGCAGGACGGTCAGCCGGGTGCCGGTGAGCCCTTCTCCGGTCTGGGCGATGCCCCGCGGCACGAAGAGGACGGCGATCCCCTCCAGCAGCAGGATCGCGGCCGCAGCCCCACCGAGGGCCTTGCCGGCGCGGACCGGGTCGGGTGCCGTCATGACCGCTTGCCGCGGAGCAGGCTGCGGGCCTCCCCCGCGGTGATCACGCTGCCGGTGACCAGCACGCCGGACCCGCCGAGCGCGTCGTCGGGACCGGCCTCGGCCAGCTCGATCGCCGACTCCAGCGCGTCGGTGAGCAGCGGGTGCACGCTGACCCGGTCGGCCCCGAACACGTCGACCGCCAGCGCCCCCAGCTCGTCGGCCGGGATCGCCCGCGGAGAGCTGTTCTGGGTGACCACCAGCTCGGCGCACAGCGGCTCCAGCTCGGCCAGCATGCCGCTGACGTCCTTGCCCTGGACGCAGCCGACGACGCCGACCAGCCGGGTGAAGTCGAAGGACTCCCGGACCGCCTCGACGGTGGCCCGCATCCCGGCCGGGTTGTGCGCGGCGTCGACGAGCACCGCCGGGGAGGTGCGCACCCGCTCCAGCCGGCCGGGCGAGCGCACCGCGGCGAAGGACTCCCGGACGACGTCCTGGGCGACCGGGCCGGTGGCCGACCCCGCACCCAGGAACGCCTCCACGGCGGCGAGCGCCACGGCGGCGTTCTGCGCCTGGTGCGCGCCGAACAGCGGCAGGAAGACCTCGTCGTACTCCCCGCCCAGCCCCTGCAGCCGCACCTGCTGGCCGCCGACGGCGACCCGGCGCTCCAGCACGCCGAACTCGGTGCCCTCCCGGGCCACGGTCGCGTCGACCTCGATCGCCCGCCGCACCAAGGCCTCCAGCGCGCCGGCCGGCTGGTGGGCGAGCACCGCGACGACGCCGCCGTCCGGGCGGCCGTCGGGCAGCACGCCGTCCCCGGAGGTCGGCTTGATGATCCCGGCCTTCTCGGTGGCGATCGTGGCGACGTCCGGCCCGAGGTACTCGGCGTGGTCCAGCGAGACGGGGGTGACGACGGCGACCCGGGCGTCGGCGACGGTGGTCGCGTCCCAGGTGCCGCCCATGCCGACCTCGATGACGGCGACGTCGACCGGCGCCTCGGCGAAGGCGGCGTAGGCCATCGCCACCATCACCTCGAAGAAGGACATCGGGACGTCGCTGCCCGCGTCGACCATCTGCACGTAGGGCGCGATGTCGTCGTAGACCTCGACGAAGCGCTCGGCCGGCAGCGGCTCGCCGTCGAGCACGATCCGCTCGCGCATCGACTCCAGGTGCGGGCTGGTGAAGCGGCCGACGCGCAGGCCGAAGCCGCGCAGCAGCTCGTCGACCATCCGCGCCGTCGTCGTCTTGCCGTTGGTGCCGGTGACCTGGACGACGGGCATCGCACGGTGCGGTGAGCCCAGCAGGTCGACCAGGGCGGAGATGCGGGTCAGCGACGGCTCGAGCCGGTTCTCCGGCCACCGCGCCAGGAGCGCCTGCTCGACCCGGGCCAGGTCACGGGAAAGGGAGGTGCTCATCGCTCCTAGGATGCCAGTCATGGTTGCCGACACCCGATCCCTGGACAGCACTCCCCCGGGGAGCACCGGCGGCGTACCCGAGAAGCCCTCGATCGACGGGCTGGAGGAGAAGTGGGTGGCCCGCTGGGCCGAGGGCGACACGTACGCCTTCGACCGGGACGCCGCGCTGTCCGCCCCCCGCTCGCAGACCTACGCGATCGACACCCCGCCGCCGACGGCCAGCGGGTCGCTGCACGTGGGCCACGTGTTCAGCTACACCCACACCGACATCGTCGCCCGGTACCACCGGATGCGCGGCAAGCACGTCTTCTACCCGATGGGCTGGGACGACAACGGCCTGCCCACCGAGCGCCGGGTGCAGAACTACTACGGCGTGCGCTGTGACCCCTCGCTCCCCTACGACGAGGACTTCACCCCGCCGGAGAAGCCGGGCAAGGACCAGCTGCCGATCTCCCGGCGCAACTTCGTCGAGCTGTGCGAGCGGCTCACCGCCGTCGACGAGGACGCGTTCGAGGAGCTGTGGCGCCGGGTCGGCCTGTCGGTCGACTGGTCGAACGTGTACCGGACGATCTCGGAGTCCTCGCGCGCCACCGCGCAGAAGATGTTCCTGCACAACCTGGCCCGCGGTGAGGCCTACGCCCAGGAGGCGCCGACCCTCTGGGACGTCACCTTCCGCACCGCGGTCGCCCAGGCCGAACTGGAGGACCGGGAGCGCCCGGGCGCCTACCACCGGATCGGCTTCGCCGGCCCCGAGGGCCCGGTGTTCATCGAGACCACCCGCCCCGAGCTGCTGCCGGCCTGCGTCGCCCTGGTCGCCCACCCCGACGACGAGCGCTACCAGCCGCTGTTCGGGAAGACCGTCACGACGCCGCTGTTCGGCGTCCAGGTGCCGGTCGTGGCGCACCGGCTGGCCGAGCCGGACAAGGGCTCGGGCATCGCGATGATCTGCACCTTCGGCGACCTGAACGACGTCACCTGGTGGCGGGAGCTGCAGCTGCCGACCCGCGCCGTCATCGGCTGGGACGGCCGGTTCATCGCCGACCCGCCGGCCGACGTCCCCGCCGACGTGTACGCCGAGCTGGCCGGCAAGACCTCCTTCAGTGCGCAGCAGCGGATCGTCGAACTGCTCCGTGAGTCCGGTGACCTGGTCGGCGACCCGAAGCCGATCACCCACCCGGTGAAGTTCTTCGAGAAGGGCGAGCGCCCGCTGGAGATCGTCACCACCCGGCAGTGGTACATCCGCAACGGCGGGCGGGACGGCGACCTGCGCGACGCGCTGCTGGCTCGCGGCCGGGAGATCCAGTGGGTACCCGAGCACATGCGGCACCGCTACGACAACTGGGTCGAGGGGCTCAACGGCGACTGGCTGATCAGCCGGCAGCGCTTCTTCGGTGTGCCGTTCCCGGTCTGGTACCGGTTGGACTCCGAGGGCGAGCCCGACTACTCCGCGCCGATCCTGGCGCCGGAGTCGGCGCTGCCGGTCGACCCGTCCTCCGACGTCCCCGAGGGCTTCACCGCCGACCAGCGGGGCGTGCCGGGCGGGTTCATGGCCGACCCGGACGTCATGGACACCTGGGCCACCTCGTCGCTGTCGCCGCAGGTCGCCTCGGGCTGGGAGACCGACCCGGAGCTGTTCGCGCACGTCTTCCCGATGGACCAGCGGCCCCAGGCGCACGACATCATCCGCACCTGGCTGTTCTCCACCGTCGTCCGGGCGCACTTCGAGCACGGCGCGGTGCCGTGGACGCACGCGACCATCTCCGGCTTCGTGGTCGACCCCGACCGCAAGAAGATGTCGAAGTCCAAGGGCAACGCGACCACCCCGATCGACGTGCTGGAGCGCTACGGCACCGACGCGGTGCGCTGGCGTGCCGCGGGCGCCCGGCCGGGTGCGGACTCACCCTTCGACGAGGCGCAGATGAAGGTCGGCCGCCGGCTCGCCATGAAGGTGCTCAACATCGGGAAGTTCGTGCTGGGGTTGGGCGCCTCTCCCGACCTGACGGCCGAGGCGGTCACCGAGCCGATCGACCGCGGGCTGCTCGCCTCGTTGGCCCAGGTGGTCGACGAGGCGACTGCGGCGATGGAGGCCTACAACTACACCCGGGCGCTCGAGGTCACCGAGTCGTTCTTCTGGTCCTTCTGCGACGACTACGTGGAGCTGGTGAAGACCCGCGCCTACGGCTCTGGTCCCGCGGCTGCTTCCGCGCAGGCCACGCTGGCGCTGGCACTGTCGGTGCAGCTGCGGCTGCTCGCCCCGGTGCTGCCCTTCGTCACCGAGGAGGTCTGGTCCTGGTGGCAGACCGGCTCGGTGCACCGGGCGCTGTGGCCCACCGCGACCGAGCTGCCGGCCGGCGGCGACCCGGCGGTGGTGACGGCAGCGGCCGAGGTCCTGTCGCTCGTCCGCAAGGCGAAGTCCGACGCGAAGACCTCGATGCGCACCGACGTGGCGACGACGACGGTGACCGTGCCCGAGGCGCGGGTGGCCGCGGTCGAGGCCGCCCGGGGTGACCTGGTCGACGCCGGCCGGATCGCGGAACTGACCGTCGTCGCCGGCGACGGCCCCCTGCGCGTCGACGTCGTCCTCGCCGAGACCCCCGAGGCCTGACGCCGCCCGGCTGCTGCCCGATTTCCGGGTGGCAGCCGGCGGCGCCTGCCGGTGATGTGCACTGACGGCAGGTAATGCGGCCGGGGTGCGCCGCGGCCGCACATCGTCACCTTCCACAGCTGCCGCGGTGGTCCACAGATGCAGAGCGACAGCACCTCGGCCGCTGCCGGTGACCGAGTGTGGCGCGCATGGCTCACGACATCGCTGCCCTCCTCGGTCGGGACGGCGTCACGCGCGTAGTCGACCTGGCCGGCCGCGTGGACCGACACACCGTCGGGACCTGGGTCAGAGCCGGACGCTTGGAACGCCCGCACCCGGGGGTGGTCGTCCTCCCCGAACGCGCGGGTGAGTGGCGGGTCCGCGCGCTGGCCGCCGTCCTGGCCACGGACGGGGTGCTCAGCCACACCAGCGCACTGACCGTCTGGGGCGTGGCGCCCGCACTCCCCCAGGTGCACGTGTCCATCCGAGCCGGTCGCCGGGCTCCGGTGTTGCAGGCGGTCACCACCCACCGTGTCCAGCGGCTGGACCGGGCGGCCTGGGAGCCCTACCCGGTGACCTCGGTGCGCCGTGCTGTGGTCGACACCTGGGGGTCGGCGCACGGTCGGCCCACCGAGCCGCGGCTGGTCGAGCTGGCGCGGGCAGCTGTCATCGAGACACTCCGCGACGGGCGAGCCAGAGCCCAGGACCTCCGGTCGGAGGCCGACGTGCGTCCCGCGCTCCCCGGCCGTCGCACCCTGATCCGGTTGATCGCCGCTGTCGAGGACGGCAGTCAGAGCGAGTTGGAGCTGTGGGGAGTGCAGCACGTCCTGCGCGGGCCCGGGATGCCCGAGTTCGTCCAGCAGCACCCCGTCCGGCTCCGCTCCGGCACGGTGCGGTTGGACGCCGCCGTCCTGCGCCTGAAGGTGGCCGTCCAGCTGGACGGCGCCGCCTTTCACGGGAGCGCCGAGGCCCGGGAGCGGGACACCCGACGGGACGTCGCGCTGGCGGCGTGCGGGTGGGTCGTCCTCCGGTTCAGCTACCGCCGGCTGACGACCGACCCGGCGGGGTGCCGTCGGGAGATCTTGGCCGTCTGCGCGGCGCGGGAGGCCCTGCTCCGGGCCCGGTGATGTGCAGCTATGGCGGGTTCCTGGGCCAGAACGTGCCTGCAGTGCACATCACCCCGACCACCCTGGGCTGGGAACGCGGACGGCCCGCTCCCTTGGTGGGGAACGGGCCGTCAGAGGTGGCGCTGGGACTACGCGGACTTCTCGCGGGGCACCGGTGCCCGTGGGCTGCGGGCGATCCTGGAGGAGGTTCTCCAGTCGGCTGACTCTTCTAAACATCT
>NZ_JAAKGN010000062.1:0-26736 GCF_011039295.1 Modestobacter sp. KNN46-3
ACGGCTACACGGCGAGATCGGCCTCGTCCCACCGGCCGAGCACGAAGACAACTTCTACCGGCACAACACCGCGGCGACTACCGTCGCCGCGTCAGTTCCGAGCCTCCACTGAATCCGGGGCGGGACACTTCGACCGGCCCGCTGTCGGATCTGCCATAACAACGCCCTGGCCTCGCCGGACGGCCTGGCCTACTGCTTCGCGTGCGTTCGCTGGGCTCAGGGCCGCTGGCTACGGGACAACGGCACCGACGGACCGTGGATCAAATCCGTGGTTTGGGCGCTACGACGCGTGGTGGAGCTCGAGTTCTCGGGCCCTCCATCCGTGGCGCAGCTCAACCGGCTGCACGTCAGCGATCCGGACATCGCCGATGCAGCAATGCTGTGCCGCTTCCTCATCCCCCGCCCCGCTCTGGCCACGCTCCGCGCGCGCAGCTACGGGACCGCGCGCAGCTGGGCCCAGTGGCTTCACCTGGCCGACCTTCTCGAGGGCGGCCTACGAACCTCCCGCGGCACTATCACCGTCGCTACGGACGGGAATCCATGCCGGTCCATGCTCGAGCGGCATGTCGACGACTTCCTGCACCACTCGGGCATCGCGCATGACATCGAGCCCGCGTATCCCCGGCACCCAGATCTCAACACGACCGGCCTTCGCGCCGACTGGCTGCTTCACGACGGCACCTACGTTGAGGCACTCGGTATGCCCGAGGAGCCTGCGTACGCCGCGAAGGTCGCCCGCAAGCGCGAGCTCGCCCGTCACACCGGCATCCCGCTGCTCACCCTGACCGCTGAGGACCTGAACCGCCTGCCCGAGATCTTCGCCGCGTGGCTTCCTGCGGCGCCAGCGACTGGTGGGGCGACGACCCCTGCGCCGTTCTGAGCGACTCCTCTATGGCCGGCGGGGTAGTCCGCGCGGCGCCGACAGGGTCACGCGACTGGCAGTCAGGGAGCTTGGCCAAGTGGGAGTCGACGTCGTCGATGAGCCGGTCGCCCGGGACTGACTGGAAGTACGCCGGTCCTGGACTCGTCGTGTACCGGATTCCCGCGCGCCACTGGCCGGTCGGCCAGCGCACCCACTCGAACCGAGCACCGCGGTACCAGCAGCCGTCGTCGTGCAGCACCCGAACAGTGCGCGGCGGGTCGTAGGTCTCAGCTCAGACACACGTCCTTCACCGGGGGGACGCCCGGCGCTATGCCTGCCGCTGCCTGGCCGACCAGCGTTCAGTCGTCCTCCGCCATGTCGGATCGACGGTCCCCATCTCCGCCACGTACTCGGCGAAGGCTTGGTTGTCCCAGTCCGAGTCGCGGAGCTCGGGCTCGGGGCCATCCGTGACGCTGTCCAGAGGTTGGCTGATGACGTCCAGTAGGAAGCGCCGGTTCGCGTCCATCAGCTCCGGGTCATCGGTCCAAAGCCCGAATTCCAGATGGGATTGCGCGGCCGCCGTCCAGTTGGCCGAACCGAGCCATGTGCGTAGCGGCGTGAAGTGCCACTGCTCGTAGCCCCAGTCGTCCTCCCACACCCAAGTCCGGGCGGCGAGCAGCATCTTCACGTGGACGAGCGGTCGTGACGACGGGGCACCCAACCACCCGGCCGCCCTGACGGGACCTAACACGATCGGGTCCGGCATCGGGCTTCCCGGACCGAGGAGTGGGACGCGCCCGTCGGGCCCGGGCACGCTGGCGTCCTCGAACCCTCGGAGGTGCATCGTCGAAAGCCCGGACCCGTCACGGTGCAGTCGCCCCAGCGGCCCCCGGACCCGTTGCTGTCGATCCACCACAATGCAGCAATCCAGCGGGAGCAAGGCGCCGACGACCTCCTGCGACGTCAGCAGGTAGAGGCAGCCAATGACCGCCGGCCGCACCTCAGCCTTACAGGGCATCCCCTCGGCTGCCAGCGCCGGTAGCTCGCGTAGACCGCGGACGAGGTCGGGAACTACGCCGGAGCCGAAGCTGATTCGGGAGCGCCCCCTTCTCCCCAGGGAAACAGTCCGCTGGACTGGGCGACCTGCGGATAGCCACCCAGCGGCGGGTAGGAGTCCATCCCTTCAGCCTGTCACCGGGTGACGTCGACGATGTCCGGCACGTCACTTCACCACCTGCCGGATCGCCGTGAGACGCCGCAGCACGGCGTCGCCGGACCACGGGCCCATGCGCTTGACCGATGACGTCCACTCGGTCACCGCATCGGTGTACGCCTGCACACCGGCGTACTGCGCCATCTGAGTCTCGTACAGCAGGAGGCCGCTGTCGGCGAGGTAGAGCAGGCCTCGGTGGAATCGTTCGACGGCCGCGTCGTCCGCGTCGGAGCCGTACTCGTCGACCGACTCGTAGTTGGTCCGGCGACGGAGCTCGTACAGGAAGTCCATCACCGTCGTCCGGCGCAGACGCGCCAGGATTTCACGCCCCTTCGCGGGCAGGCTCTTGTAGGGCTGCCCGTTCGGCCGCTTCTTCTTGCTCAGCCAATCCAGCCCCGCCGACTCGATCTTCACCTGCGCGTCATCCGGAGGGGCAGCGGCCAGGTACTCGGCCGGATCCCGATGCAGCTCCATCGGGTTGTAGGCGGTCATGGTGCAGATGGCCGGCGCGAGACGGCACTCGGCCACCTTCTCTGGGTCTCCGGCGAACGTGACCGCCCACGGCCCAGCCGCACGTCGGACTCGCTGGCTCTCGAAGTCGTCGTGCAGCTTCCGGTGGGTGTCGGTCGGTGACCCGGCGACCGCGCTGACCGCCCGCGCCGCACTGAACACGGCGTAGTAGGCCTGCACCGGGAGCGTCTGCGCGGCCGCGCGTCGAAGCGTCGCGTCGTCGAACTCGTCCCAGACGCGGGCCGCGAGTTCGGTGTGCCAGGCGATGCGATGCCGCTCATGCGCACGCACGAGCAGCCGCGGGGACCGTCGGTGGCCCTGGGCTACGTCGAGCGGCCCGATGGCTTGGCCGAGTGGTGGACCGCGCTGGCAGGGACGATCGCGGTCCCGTGGCCCCTGTCCGACTCGCCTCCCACCTACTGACGAGCGGGGGCGTCGACCTCTCAGGTTCCAGTTGGAGATGGGTGCCCATGCCGGCCACGAGGCGGCCGCCCACACCGACCGGTCGACCGCGTCGGACGACCTGTCCTGTCGGTGCCTGCACGTATGTTGAGCTGCAGGTGCCGAGGAGCAGGGGACGTAGATGTTCGACCGCGACGTTGACTACCCGACGGCCGTCGCCAGCTGCGACGACGACGGCGTCGACGCGGCCATCGAGTGGTGCGTTCAGCACATGGAGGACGGTGACATGCTCACCGTGTGGACCGCCCTGAAGTCCAACCTGGGCAACTGCCCGAAGCTAGAACGGCTGGTCCACCGGAACTCCAACGTCGAGCACGTCACCGGCAGGGGCGGCGGATACATCCGCGGCAAGGGCCCGGTGCTGATGGCGTGGGCGGACATGGATGACATCGGCAAGCTCATGCGGTTCGGCGGTCGCGCCACCCGAGCGCTGTGCGTCATCCCGGCGTACGACGAGGCGGTCCGGCCGTGGGTGTCCGCGGTCAGGCCGCAGGTGCTCGGTGACGGCTCGGCGTGGGAAGGCGCGGTTCCCGAGCTCGACCCTGTCGTCGTCGAGGCGATGAAGGGCCTGACCTTGACGGTCAACCACAACAACACCATCTCGGCGGGCTACGAGAAGGACATGGTGGTCAGCGCTCTGCTCGCGCTGCACGACGCGGGCATCGAGATGGACGGTGCGGGGATGCAGGGGTGGGCCCTCGCGCACGGCTGGTCCGGGAAGAACCCCGAACGTCTAGCCAAGTACGTCGACGACATCAACGTAGGCAAGCGCCCCCGTTGTCGTCCCGTTGCCCGCGAGGACTACATCGGCCGCCTTCGAAGCCGCGCTGCTGGAGGCGAGTGACACCGACCTCGGCGCCAGGATCCGATGTCAGGCGCGCGCGGCCGAAACGGCGGGAACGCCGCGTGGGGCGCCGGTGGCGCTAAGCACTCCGGCCAGGGTATCGAGGGCGCCGGGAACCAGGGCGTAGGCGCCGGGAACCAGGGCGTAGTACGCCCACACGCCGCGCTTCTCCCTGGTTAGAATGCCTCCCTGCCCCACCACCTTGCGCCTGCGGATGTCCACGCCGGCGTCCGTCCCCGCCGGCGTGACCGTGGCATCGCGGTGCCCCATGTCCCGCAGCCACGGGCAGGTCACCACCTCCGCCTCCCGCCACGACCCGATCGGGACGGGTCGCACCCGCCGTCGGAAGAACCCGGTTCGCGGCAGCTCCGGGACCGACGTCCCACCGTCGGCGTCGGCCCGGCCCCGGGCGAGCTTGTCGCCCGCCCGCCGCTCACGTTCCTAGGCTACGACTGCTGAGGCCTCCTTGAGCGCCTCTTCGAGGTGGTCGAGCACGGGCTCGGGTGCGACCCGCACGAAGCCGGAATCCCTGGATCGGCTCGCTGCCAGGCCGGCAGCCTTGTCATAGCTGAGCCACAGCTCCCCGCCCGAACGCCCGACCTCGAGGTTCATCAGCCCGAAGGTCAGCGTCATCCCGCGCCTCTCGGTGGCGTGGATCCAGAGCTCGCGCGCGTCGAGGACGGCGACCACGTCCTCGACGCCACGTCCCGGGACCAGGAGGCGAGCCTGGACGATCCACAGGGCCGTCCTGCGCCAAAGCCAGTCGGTGATCGCGTCGGCAGCGGGGCCGGTGACCGCGGGCGGCCGTGGGCTCCGCTCGTACGCCCGCGCGCCCCTGAGCGGCCAACCATGCGAAGGCGGTGCGCTCGTCCTGGCTGATGTCGAGCACCGCACCCCCGTCTCACCGCCCGCTCCGGCCGGAACGGCGCCGAGCAATCCAGATAGTTGGGAGTTGGACGCAATGTGCCATGCCGGCTATCGCCGACTCAACGAGGCCACAGCGGCCTGCCGACGAATGCCGCCCGTCGGCCGTCGTGTCGGCTGCCGCCCCTCTGCTCTCGTCGTCGCGGGCGCGCTGGAGCTGGCGTGGGCAGTTCAACGGCCTGTACTCCTCCTGCGGGCTCCGCGCCCCCACGGCGGTGTGCCCCTTCTCGCCCGGCCAGAGGGCAGACTGCAGAGGTGCCGGTTCTCCCTGTCCCGTTCGAGACCCCGGCGCCGCTGACCGGCGGAACGGCCAAGTTCATCGCCATCGCGAACGTGCTGAGCGGTATGAGCCGGTACGCCGTCGAGGCCGCTGGACCGGGAATCGCCGTCGTGGACGCGGAAGCCATCCGGATCGCGAGCCGCCGAAGGGTCCTCGACGGACGTTGAGCCGGGATGCCTCCCGGCTGCTGCGACAGGGCGTACTCGCTGGGGGGAATCTCCCTTCGCGACGGGGCGTCGCGGGCAGCCAGGAGGTCGCGCCGGATGACGTCGGCGCACAGTGTCTGCGGAATGGCTCGCAGGTCCAGGCAGGCGGCGAGGTACGCGTGCTTGAGTGCGGCGAGCTTGTAGAGGCGGGGGTTCGGCGGCACGAACTGCAGCGCGAACTCCGGTCCCTTGAGCATGGGTTCGGCGTCAGGGTGCATCGGGCCGTCGATGATGAGTGCGAACTTGCCGTCGGCGGTCCGGCGGTGGAGCAGCCGCGGGAGCTTGCGCGCACCGACGATCCCGTCCGCGGTCGCCGTGGTGTGCCGGAAGGCGTTGTCGCGCCAGTCGGTCAACTCGGCCTCGACCCGTCCGAGGTCGTTGTTGCACCGGGTACAGGTGCGGGTCATCGATCGTCCGCCCAGCGCGCCGGGCGGGAGGTGCTCCGCGCTGGTGGGTTCCGGGCTGAGGCAGATTGGGCACCGGTCGAAGTAGTGAACCTCGATCCCGCGGACGATCTGGAATCGGTGGTCGGTCGATCCTGCGTGCGGCGCGTGGACCACTTCAAGCAGCTCACCGTCATCGCCGCGCACCGCGAGCTTTCGGACCGGGATGTTCCCCCTGCGACGCCGGGGGGAGTTCCCTATCCTCGCTGTCGCTGATCGTGCCTGACCACACGTGAGCCAGTCTGGCAGTGCATGCCGGATGAATGATTGACGTCAGCAGGGCGATCCTCACTGTCCGACTGGCGCGCTACGGTCCGACCATGTCCACGAAGCCGCACCCACCGCGCTCCTCCCCCACCCCGGAGGCAGCAGGTGGGACGGCGCCCACTTCACGTTGTCCAACTCCTCCCGGCGTCACCCAATAGACCGACGAACGGGTCTACGAGGTCTTCGAGCCGGGAGGAATCAAGATCAGGCCGGATGATCCTCCGGGTCGCAGCGGACCGCGAGGATCGCGACGTCGTCGTCGGTGCGACCGTCGACGATGCGGGTCAGCAAGCGGTCGCAGAGCTCCTCCAGCGGCAGGTGCCTCAGCTCCGCCAGAACCTCGGTAAGCCGGATGATGCCCTCGTCGATGCCGCTGCGGCCGTGCTCGACGATGCCGTCGGTGTAGAACACCACCGTGTCGTGGGGCTGAAGGACGACAGCGTGGTTGGTGCGCGGGCTGGCGGAGTCGGCGCCCAGGAGTCGTTCGGGGGGACTGTCCAGCACCTCCACGTCGCCGGCGGCGCGGATCAGCACCGGCGGCAGATGCCCGGCCGAGGACCAGCGCAGTTTCCGCTGTCGTTTGCGGGCCAACTTGGGTGACTGCTCCAGGCGGGCGACCTGGGCGGTGGCCAGGGTGCCGATGCGCAGGCCGGTGAGCACGCCGTCGACCCGGCGCAGCACCTGTGCGGGGCTTTCGGGCCGGTCGTAGGCGATGCCGCGGAGGATGCTGCGGAGCTGGCCCATCGCCGCGGCGGCGTCGACGCTGTGGCCAACCACGTCGCCGATGACCAGCAGCATGGCACTGTCGGGCTGCTGGAAGGCGTCGTACCAGTCGCCGCCGACGTGCATGTTGGTGGCCGCCGGCTGGTAGCGGACTGCGAGCTGCAGCTGATCGGGCTGCGGCGGCGCGGTGAGCAGGCTGCGCTGCAGGGTCTCGGCGACCTGCAGCTGCCGGCCGTAGAGCCGGGCGTTGTCCAGCGCCACCGAGGCGCGGCGAGCCACCTCGACGGCGGTGGCGATCTCCATCTCGGTGTGCGCCGGCCGGTCGCCGGTATTCATCAGCGCGACCGCACCGATCGTCTCGGCGCGGGCGCGCAGCGGCACGATCGTGCACGAGGTGGCGTCCAGCCGCCGCCACGCTGCGCGCACCTCCTCGGTGCCCAGGGCCGGCTCGGCGAGCGTCGGGTCGATCTCCGGCAGGTGCACCGGCTCCCCGGTGAGGAGTGCGGCCAGCAGCGGGGAGTCGTCGCCGGTGCCCCGTATCCGGCCGTCCAGGTAGGTGGCCAGGTCGGCGCGGCGAGCCGAGTCGCGGTGTGCTCGGGCCTCCTCACCGGTGGGGCGGCCGTCCTCGCCGAGTACCGCGACGACCGCCCAGTCGCACAACCGCGACACCACCAGCTCGGCCAGCTGGGCGGCGGACGCACCGCTGTCCAGGGTTCCGAACATCACCTCACTGACGTGCGCGAGGAACCGCAGCCGGTCCCGATCATCGACCTCGGCGTCGCCCACCGGCTCAACGACAGCGGCCTCGGCACCGTCCTCGTCGGGCTGCCCGGCGGACTGGTCGGCCGCGTCCCGGAAGTACACGTGCAGCAGATCCTGGGCCACGACCGCGGTCACCGACAGCCACCGGTGCCCCGGGGCGTACCAACCGCGCCACGTCGCCCGGGTGCCGACGCTGCGAGCCTGAAACAGGAAGCTGTGCAGGCCGGTGCCGGCCAGCTCGGGCAGCGCCACCCGAAGGTTGCGGCCGGTCAGCTCCTCGGCGCGCCGATCGACCAGCGCCGCCCCGGCCGGGTTGATGTAGCAGATCGTCCAGTCGCCGCCGAAGATCACCACCCCGTCGGGCAGCCCCTCCAGGACCCCCATAAGCGGCCCGGTATCGAGCCCAGGTGCGGTGAACTCCGACACCACAACTCCCGTTCCTGCGCTGCCCCTCCGCGGCGAAGGACGCGCCAGGAGCGTACGCGAATCGCCGCCGGTCACGACGTTCGTGAAAGGGGACCCGCCGCCCACGGTGCCGGTCAAGGTTCGGCGATGTCGGGTGGAAACGGCGCCACGCCACGGACAGTGCGCGGGGAAATGCCGTAGCGGGTGGCTGCCGGCACCGTCACGGGTACGCGCACAACGCCGTTCCTGACAGGGGTGATTCGCGCGTCGAGCAGCCGCGCGGTACAGCTGGAAAAGAGGCGCATGACCGAGGTCTTGTGGGGCCACCGGGCCCGGCCGGAGCCGGGTCCCGTGTCCACGGTGTGGCGGGAGAATTGATCAGCCGGGCGGAGCTCACGGCGCTACGGGACGGGCTGCGGTCCGCGCTGACCGACGGGGCCCGCCCCTCCGGCCACTGACGACGACATCGAGCGGCGCCTGCTCGTGGTCGGCGACGACCTTCCCCTACCGCACGCGTGCGCGGCCGCGGCACCGGGTCGGCGTACGGGAAGTGGCAGACGGCCACCTTCGTGCCGTCGGTCAGCGTCACCGCCGAGGTGAGCGGTTCGATCCGGACCGCGCCGGTCAGCTCGAGGTATCGCTCGGACCAGCCGTCGGCCTTGCGGCCGTTGTAGGGGTGGAACCGATCGTGGCTGCCACCGACGAGCACCACGTTCAGCGGCGACCCGGCGCAGCACCGCGAGACTGCGCTCGATCGGGCCGAGCTCGAGATCGCCGAGCAGCCGCAGCTCGTCCCCGGCCGGAACGGTGGCGTTGATGGCGTCCACAGGACCGAGGCCATGTACTCCAGGTCATCGAACGGCCGATCGCAGAACCGGATGATGTTGGCGTGCCCGAAGTGCGGGTCGGAAGTGAACCAGACGCATCAGCGGCACGGTGCCGGAAAGCTGCCCCGGCGTAGTCGCATGTCGTTTCGTCGACGACGTCGGTCGACGGAAGCCTCCGTGGCGGGCTGCTCCGCTCCCCTGTCAGGCGGTCCCGCCCGCGGACGCAGTGGCGGTCGCTGGCTTCGTCGCTGACGTCTGTTCCTGCATCTTCCCCGCTTCTGCGGAGTTCACGGGCGCGCATCCGAAGTACTAATCCATGCCGTCGTACATGGCGAGGACCGTGGTGACCGACCAGACCCGTAGTTGGGCGCGGTCGGCGTCAACGGCGAGGTCTCCGAGGGGGTGGTAGGCGGCGATCCGGCTCGCCCGCTTCTCGTCGGAGGCACTCACAGCTCAGGCGGGTGGTCGACCTTCGCCTGCCATGCGCTGCGTCGGCGTGGAACCCCTTGAAGAGGCTCCTGTTCATGCCGAGGTGGCCGCCGTCGGGTAGGCCTCGACGTGGAGTTCGTTGGCCAGCACGAGGGCCGGCTCACACGCGGCAGTCGCTCGGTGATCCCCAAACCTCCAGGGTCAGGCGATGCGGACCGCCGCGACGGCGGAACTGCTGGCGAACGGCGATCTGCCACAGCGGGCCACCGGCAAGCACGGCCATCACCGGATGGTGCGCACGGGCGTCGGGATGATCGGCGATACACCGCAGGGTGGCCCGGTCGGTGCCACTGAGCCGAACTGAGCCGCGCGGATGCGTGTGCCAGTCGCCCAGGTACTGCAGTCGTCGGCTGGCCAGCTCGTACGCCTGGGCGAGTTGCTCCTCCTGCCAGGCGGCGTCCGGCGTGAACGCCGTCGCCTGATGACTGGCGCCCGGGCCGGGGCCGATGACCTGACTGATGACCACCGCTCCCGGATGGGGAGACCAGCCCAGCAGAAGTCCGCCGGTCTCGGAGGGGAAGGCGCGCTGGGCCTCACGGAGCGCCTCCTCCAGGGCTGCCGCGGCCCACCACACCCGGCCCCGGCGGTAGCCGATCAGTGGTCGCCGCGGCACAACGGATGCACCGGCAGCGCGAGCCCGGTCCACGTCGGCGGGACCGGCGTCCCGTCAGGAGTTCTCAGCGCGAGGACGTACACGCCGTGGCCGCTGCCGGGGTACCCACCGGGCCGGCCCTGCTGCAGCGTCGCCACGGCGACCCGGACAGCATGCAAGGCCACCTCGGCGAGGTCGAAGCCCGACCCGGCGAAGGTGGGGTCGGCGCAGCCGACCGGTTGGACACCATCCTCCTCCGGCGCCGCCGACACGGGCGGGATCGACTCGTCGTTGAGGGCGTACTCCAGGCAGTACCAGCAAGCCGCCCCCGGCGCGGAGGGCAGCCGCGCAACGCGGCCACCCCAGCCGCCGTTGCTCGCCGAGACGGCGAGGTAGGGCTTGCCCCGTCGGCGTGCCAGCCACGCCAACGCCTGCTGCACGCCCTTCTCGGCCGTGCAGTCGACCACGAGGTCGACACTGTCGATGACGTCTGTCCATGCGTCGATCTCGTTGCGGTGGTCGGGCCGGAGGGCGTTGCGCGGAGCGCCGATCGCGTGCTGGATGACGTTGACTCTGACGTCGGGCGCGACGCTGAGGGCGATCTGGCTGGCGGCGACGGCCTTATCCCATCCCGCCATGTCGAGGCGGGCGGCGTGCCGGACCAGGTTGCCCGGTTCGAGGTGGTCGCGGTCGACCACGGTGAGCTGGCCGATCCCGGCCCGGGCGAGATGCTCGGTGACCGTGCTGCCCAGCGCTCCGACGCCGAAGACGGCGGCATGCCGGTCCTGCAGCCCGACGAGTTCGGGGACCCGGGCGGCCATGTCGGCCTGCCCGGCGTAGCCGGCGCGGATGAGATGCGTGGTGGTCTTACCGGGTGCCGGCGGGACGCCGCGCTGCCCGCGCCCGCGCTTGACTTGCTGCTGTGTCCGGCCGCCGGTCGGACGGAGCCGGATGAGGAAGACCCAGCCGTCCCCGGTGCCGCGGTGCACTCGCTCCTCCGGGAAGGTCAAGCCGAAGATTTGCAGTTCCCAGCCGTTGACCGGAGCGGGCTGCCACGCCCCGTCGAGGAGACGCGGCGCAGCTCTCCTGAGTTCGGTCAGGAATGCCTCCGGGGTGTTTCCTCGGAGGGAGGCATCCAGGCGAGCCCAGCGGCCGGTGACCGGTCGCGCGAAGCGGTCCGGGTTCTGCCCGGACAACGAGCAGAGGACCTTGCCGCTGTCGTCGCTGACGGTGAAGACCGCGCCGTGCAGGAGGCCAGCACCCTGCGTCGCGTCGACGCTGGTCGGGTCCAGGCGGGAGAGCCGCAGGCCGAGGGCGCCCTGGGTTCTCGTGGTAGGCAGCGTCCAGCTGCTGTCGACGAGAATCATCGAGCCTTCGTCGAAGCAGGTGTAGTAGTCGGTCCACGGCTCGGCCTGGGCTTCTTCCACGCCGGCGAGGGCCTCGACCTCCTCGGCGGAAGTGGCCGTGACCTGGCCGGCCTGCAGGGTCTTGGGCAGCTGCGTGGTCAGCAGCCAGGCCAGCGTGTCGTCGGTGTGCCACAGTGCAGTCGAGCGACCGATCAGGCAGAGGTCACCACTGAAGGGATGCACGTGGTGGGCCATCGGCGCGGCTTGGTCGCCGGTAAGGCGGACCGAGGGCCGGACGAAGGGGTACAGGTCAGGGAAGGTCACCGTCATGTCGACGGCGGCGTCGCCGATCGCGGTCACGCGCAGCTGTAGGACGCCGTGCCGGCTGGCAGCGTCGTCGATGTCGTAGCGGATTCCGGCCGCCTCGAGGCACGTCAGCTCGTGCTCGAGGCGGCCGGGGAACTCCGCCTCCCAGGGCGGCGCGCTCAACCGACCGGCCGGTCCTTCGGCGGCCGCGGCGGGTTCGGCGGTCCCGGCGGCGGTCCCGGCGGCGGCTTCGGGCTGTGCGGGTGCTCCGGGTGGTCCGGGTGGTCGGGCTTGTGCGGCTGCCCAGGCATAGCGCTCCTTTCATCCGGCGCCGTGATCGGCGACGTTTTGACCGTGTCACAGGCCTCCGACAGTTCCGGCGCACTGCGCCGCTGCCACGGGTCGACCGTCGGCGTCCCTCACGCATGCGTGGCACGTGTCGTTGCCGCCTGGCACCAGGTTCGCGACCGTCGCGGTCGCCTTGCAAGCCTGGCTGACGGCCGGTGCGGCCGTCAGCGGCGCGAGAAGCCGTCAGCCCCGCACCTCGCCCAGCGCCCGCTGGTCGCCATCGATCACGATGAGCATCGCGGGCGGGGTCAACTGTCGCCGGCCGGCGCGGCCGTGAGGCTGGGACAAGTCTCCCTTACCTGGCCGGGGCGAGGATACGGTCGAACACCGCACCGGTGCCCTGGGCCTGCACGTACTTGTCTAAGACGTCGACGAGCACGTCCTTCGCCGACCACTGCAGCGGGCGGTACAGCCCCAGCGCCGTGTTGAGTGCCACGTCCCCGACGTAGACCACGCCGAACACGGCGTTGACGGCCTTCTGACCGCGCAGGCCCCGGGCGGCGGCGATGCCGTAGGCCGCGCCCCACATGGTCCCGAGCAGGAAGTGGGTGACCCAGTTCAGGCGCCGGCGCCCTTCCGGAGAGCTCGTACGCACCGGCGTCACCTTCTCGGCGAAGTCGGCGGGGGCGTAGCTGTCGCCGCGCCCGGTGAGCGGCATCTCCGCCAGCTTCTGGACCGTCGTCATGACGACGGTCCCCGCCACTCCTGCGACAACGCCGCGCACGATCATGCCTCGGGTCGACACCTGCCTGTTCCCCATGGTCGCACCCGTACCCCGGTGTGGCGGCCCGACACAGGCCCCTGCTCGGTCAGCCGCCACGACCTGAGCCAGGGGCTCGGCGGGCCTCCACGACCCACCGCCGCTACTGACGGCGACGGGTCAGCACGCCCGGTAGACGGGCGCGCCGGTTGGGCGGCGGCGCCTGCCCACAGCACTACTCGCGTCCACGTCGGTTGCGTTGGGAGTTGACGTGCGACCTCGGAGTGACGCCGCAGCAGGTGGCCGCGTGCCGTCGCTGTCCGCGCTGCTGCGTGAGCGGAGGAGGGCGGCACGGCGCAATCCCGATGGGCAGAGTCGTAGTCGAAGGTGCCCTCGCTCTGCGCGACTTCAGGGCGTGGGTGAGTGCGTGCACGTCAGATTCGCTGCTCCGCCTCGGCGCGGTCTTCCTCCCGGTACTCGAACTCGCCGGGATCGATGCCGTGCTCGGTGAGCAGTCGATCGATCTTGGCCTCCACCCGCTCGTCGCCTTCCTTGGACTGGGACGAGCCCCAGAAGAAGAACAGGGACAAGCCCGCCGCCTGCCACACCAACTGCAGGAACTCTGACTGCCAGTTCTCGAACGTCGCGGAGAAGAACTGCGGCCAGAACTCCGACCAGGAGAACGTCGTCCCGTGTTCGAGGGCGTCGTTCCTGACCTCGGCCACCTGGAAGATGAACTGTCCCAGCCAGGACAGAAGGAACAGCAGGCCAGTGACGATGCCGAACGAGTAGGCCTTGCTGAATCGGGGCCGGTTCTTCGAGCGCGCCATGACTCCTCCTGCGGTCAGCGGTCGGGGTGACTGGAACGATCCTGGTCAGGTCGTCACCGTGCCGCACCTCGGGAGAAGCCTCGGTGGTTCTGCGCTAGGTGGGAACGAAGGGCGTCATCGGAATGTGGCGCGTGACGGCCCGTCCGGTCCCGGCCATCGGATTCTGGCCGGGGTGGGCGGGCCCTCCGGCCACCCCGGCTGCGGCAAATCCCTGAGCTGGTCGCTGGCTGCAGAGGTTTCGCCCGCGTGGGTGCCGTTCCCGCGGGCTCCGCCGTCACGGTGTCCCCTGGAGCAGGGCGGCGAGCTGCTGTTCGGGGAGACGGGTCCCGGCACCCACGACTTCTACGGTCCTGCCCTTTGAACTGACTGAACCGCTTTGCCGTGCTGGGTTTGCCGGCTGGCTCTGTGGCCCATGTGCCAAGGACCGACGACACCGCTGGAGGTGGAAGATGGCCGAACGTCACGACATCCACGTCGTGCCCCATGACCACGAGGGGTGGCTGATTCGCCGCGAGAACGAAGACCAGCCGATCGGCACCTACGCCACTCAGGCCGAAGCCGAGGTGGCCGGCCGGACGATCGCCAAGGAGGAGAAGGTCGAGCTGTTCGTTCACAGCCACACCGGGCAGATCCGCGACCGATCGACCTACGGCCACGACCCGCGGAACATCCCCGGCTGATCCGAGCCGTCAGCCTGCGACGCGCGACAGCGCCCCACCTCCCTGCGGGGGAGTGGGCCTTGCAGCATCTGAAGTGGGTCAGTTCTCGGATCCGATCCCGTGGCCGTCACGGTCCAGGTGTCTGCAATAGCAGGAGCGCCGACGCGCACCGCGGCCGCAACAGCCGCCCGCGCCGCCGAGCAGCTGTCGTAGCACGTTCCCGCAGGAACGGGCACCGGGGCGGGGGTAAAATCCCGCTGCCGCTGCCGCTGCCGCGAACCGGAACATGCGCCAGCGGCGGCTTCGGAGCGGGCGCCCGGCTTCGCCGCCGATGACGACGGGGCGGCGAACGACGTCGCCGCTGGCTTCGGCACGTTGGCTACCACCCCGCCGGTCAACGCGGCGTCGCGCCACGCCATCGGACCTGCTGGGCGGGCGTTTGGCCGTCCTCCGGTCGGGAACTGCCCCCGCTATGCGGGTGAGGGACTCGGTCGTCGTGATCACCGGAGCGTCCAGCGGCATCGGTCGCGCCACGGCGCTGGCCTGCGCCTCGGCGGGGGCCGCCGTGGTGCTGGCGGCCCGGCGTGCCGACGCGCTGGCCGAGGTGGCGAGGGAGTGCGAGGCGGCCGGCGGACAGGCGCTGGCCGTGCCGACCGACGTGACCGACGCCGACGCGGTGCAGGCGCTCGCGCGGCGGGCGGTGGAGCGGTTCGGCCGGATCGACGCCTGGGTCAACTGCGCCGCGGTCACCGCGTTCGCACCGTTCCTGGAGATTCCCCTGGAGGAGTTCCGCCGGATCATCGACGTGGACGTGATGGGGTACGTGCACGGCGCCCGCGCGGCTCTGCCGTACCTGCGGGACCAGGGCAAGGGCGTGCTGATCAACGTTTCCTCGGTCGTCGCCGTCGTGCCCCAGCCCTACACCCACGCGTACTCGATGGCGAAGGCGGCGGTGCGGGTGCTCAGCGCCAGCCTGCGCCAGGAGCTGCGGCTCGACGGCGCGAAGGGCGTCAAGGTGTGCACGGTGATGCCGCCGACGATCGACACGCCGTTCTTCGACCACACCGCCAACTACACCGGCCGCAAGGCCAAGGCGATGCCGCCGGTGTACTCGGCCGAACGGGTCGCGCGCACCATCGTCGACCTCATCCGGGTGCCCCGCCGGGAGGTGATGGTCGGGCCGATGGCCCGCAACCTGCTGATGCAGTCCAAGTTCGCACCGGGGCTCGCCGAGCGGATGATGGGATCGCAGGTGGACAAGATGCACCTGTACCGGACCAAACCCGCACCGGCCACGTCGGGCAACCTCTTCCAGCCGGCGCCGGGCACCGGCTCGGTGTCCGGGGGATGGCACGGCCGGCGCCAGACCGCGCTGCGCCGCGCCGCGTCGACCGCCGCCCTCCTCACCGGCGGTCTGGTGGCGGCACGCCGATGGGGCCGCTGACCCGCTGGGACACCCACGAGTTCACGGCCGCGGCCGGAACCCGTGTCCACGCCGCGCTGCTCGGCCCGCGTGACGCGCCGACCGTGGTGTGCGTGCACGGGCTGGGCTGCTCGCACCGCTACTTCCTGCCGCTGGCCCGGGCGCTGCGCCGCGACGCCCGGGTGGTCGCCCCGGACCTGCCCGGGTTCGGCCGCACGCGGGGGCCGTCCCGGGCGCTGGACGTGCGGGGGCAGTCTCGAGCGTTGGCCGACTGGCTGCGGGCCACCGCCCGCGGAGGCGCGGTGCTGGTCGCCAACTCGACCGGCTGCCAGACCGCCGTCGACCTCGCCGTCCACTCCCCGGAGCTGCTCGGCCCCCTGGTGCTGGTGGGCCCCACCGTGGACCGCCGAGCCCGCACGACGGTGCAGCAGGTGGGCCGGCTGATCGCGGACACGCCGTGGGAGCGGCCCACCCTCGGCCCGGTCCTGCTGCGTGACTGGGCCGCCTGCGGCGCGAAGCGGTACGCCGCCACGTTCGCCTACCTGCTCACCGACCCGATCGAGCGCAAGCTGCCACACGTGCCAGTACCCACCGTCGTCGTCCGCGGCGCCCGTGACCCCGTCGTGCCACGAGAGTGGGCCGAGGAGGTGACCCAGCGCCTGCCCGCCGGCCGCCTCGAAGAGGTGCCCGGCGTCGGGCACACCGTCAACTGGTCAGCACCCGAACGGCTCGCGCGCATCGTGCGGCCGCTGCTGGCCGGGGAGCCGACATGAGCGCCCGGTCGCGCGCGGCCCGCTACCTGGTCGACTTCGACTCCGGGGTCAACACCGCCCGCGCGGTGGGCCGGTACCTGCGCGGCAAGGACCACCGCGGCATGTCGGTGGGACCCAGCTCCCGGCTGCTGGCCGACCTCACGTCGTCGCTGCCGACGCGGGCGCGCCGCGGCACCTTCTCCGCCATGGGCGTGCAGCAAGGGATCCCCCTGGACCACGCCCGGCGGATCAGTGCCGACGACATCGCCGACTGGGTCACCGCCCAGTACCCCGGCGGCCCCTACCCGGTCGTCATGATCGGCTCGCCCAGCGGCGCCGCCGTCCACCTCGCCGCCGCCCTGCGTGCGCCGTACCTGCCGCAGACGACGCTGGCCGCGGTCCGCGAGCTCGGCACTCATCCGGACGATCCGCGCGCCGCGATGGAGGCGCTCGCACCCACGGCCCAGCTGGTCGCGAAACGCAACCCCGACGTCGCCGTCCACCACATGCACGACCCGGCCCAGGACCGGCCGATGCTCGAGGGGATGGCCTACCTGCGGCTCAAACGCCGGACCCTAGGGCGCAGCTGGGAGCGGTTCCTGGAGGAACGCCTCGCGCCGGGCGGCACCATCCTGCTGGTCGAGTGCACCCGCACGTGGCGCACCCGCCAGGTCGGCGAGCGGGCGTACTTCCAGTTCGGCTGCCTGGGCGGGGTGTCGGAGGAGGAGTACCACGACAGCGGCGCCCGCATCGCCGACTACCTCGCCCGGGAACGCTCACCCCGGCGCCGGTGGGATCCGCCCGAACCCGACGGCCGGCGACCCGAAGCCGAGTGGGGCTTCGATCCCGCGCTGCGCCCGGACCTCGAGCGGGTCGCCCAGCGGTGCGGCTACCGGCTGCGCCGCCTCGTCGTCGAGGAACCCCAGGATCTCAGCGACTTCGTCGCCGACCTGCACCGCTGGTGGTACCGCCGCCGCGGCCTGCCCACGGAGCGACTGCTCGCGCAGTCCTACGTCCAGTGGGACCCGCTGTGGGCCCAGCGACTCGGCGCCGTGCCGTTCTGGCTCCGGTTCAACATGCAACCCTCCTTCGAGGACCTGCAGCGCTACCTGCACCACGCCGACCCCTACGACGAGATTTACGTGAACCTGTTCTCCCAGGGGCTGTGGTCACCCGGAGTCGTCCCGGTGCGCCACTGGCGCGAGCTGGCCGCATCGGCCGCACGCGTCCGTGGCCAGGTCATCGGCGTCGACGAGGACGCCTACCCCCTCGACGCCGGCAGCACCATGCGCTACCAGCCCGCCTTCGCCGCACTTCCGCCCCGCCACCCTCTGCCGGCACCGCTGGACGTGGCCGAGATCGACCGCTTCCTCCAGAGCACCACGGCCTCCTACCGGCTCACCTGGTCGGAAGCTGCATCAGCCTGACCGGGCCGGCCGTCCGGTCAGGCAGCGATACGTCGCCTCCATGCGGTCGACGAGGTGGGCGTACACAGGCAGATGGGGCTCCGTGTCGTCGGTCGGGATGTTGACCTGCACGTGGACACGCTCGCGCCCGTCCGTAGCGATCGTTGTTTCCTTCAGCGAATGTGGCGCCGGCCCGGATGCCACGTCAGCCGCGACCGGGGCGCAGCCGCACCCGCGAGGCTCGGCAAGCTGCACATACCGGCGCCGTCAGCGGCCGGCCCCCTTCGGCCGACACGCAGGACGCCTACGCCGAACTGGCCGAGGAGCTACGTATCACCGATGCACCCGACTCGGGTAGGCCCGGCGCATCGCCGACGCCGCCCTCGCCAGCGCCCAACAGGACATCGACCGACTCACCGCCGACATCGCCGAAGCCCGTGCCTGGGCCGGCTGCTCGTCGACACCTTCGGCGTCCCGGCCCTCACCCGCCTCGGCTCACCCCCAGGTCGATCTCGAGCTCGCCGAACATCCGCCAGCCGGTCTCTGACCGCCCCCCATCCTGTGGCCGCTTCCGCATCGGGGAGGTGGCCAGAGCCGGGGTCAGCGGCCCTCGGGCGCTGCGCTCAGCCAGATGCAGACGGCGTGCCCCGGCGCGGGGCCCGTCGGGCTCGCGTGAACCGCTCCCGGCGTCGCCCGCCTGCCGGTTCCTCTTCGGGTGCAGCCGCCGCCGTGCCATTCCCCGGTGCTCAGCCAGGGCTCGTAGTGGAACAGCCACTCGCTGATGCACGGCACACCACCGTGTCGGCGATCAGGTGCCGGCCGCTGACGAACTTGTCGTAGAAGAGGCACAGCTCGTCGCCGGGGAACACGTGCGGCAGCGGCTCCCCGGGGCGGCGCTCCAGCGGCGGGTCGACGACCGTCACCCGCGGCCGCTGCCCCCGATGGTAGGAGAGGCGGACGGCGCGGCGCACGCTCAGTGGGGTCGGCTGGAGCTTCACGCACCAGGTCAGCCGGCCGGATTGAACGAGCGGGCGGCGGCACGTCCGGGTAGCGGGCGCACAACGCCCATGCCTGCTGCGCGACGGTGATCGGCCTACGCCGGGGTGGAGCCACCGAAGAACCTGTGGTCCCGCACCGGCTGCCCGGCGCCGGCGGTCAGCCGTCCCCCCGGTGGCCACCCGCAGCCCACCGGTCTCCCGCAGCCGGCGAGACTGCTCCCCGATCACGCCGATCGCCTTGGTGACGGGGTCGGCGCCGAAGGCCTGCTTCAGCCGCTCGTGGACCGCCGGCGCGCCGCCGCGCTCGCCCCGCGCACCTTCCAGGTCGCGGGCGATCCGCTCGTACCAGCCGATGAACTTGCGTCGCTGCTGCGGGTAGTCGTTCCACTTGTCGGCGAAGTTCTCCCCGCGCACACCGGGTTCTCCACCCAGTACCGGCCGCTGCGCCGTTCGAACATGACCGTCGCCAGAACGAGGGCGAGGAAGCTGAGTGGTAGCGGGGTGGCCACGGCCTCAGCACCATCCGGGTGGCGACCGGACCTGCATGGCTGTCAGTCGTCAACTGGCGAGGACCTGCGGGGAGGTCACCTTGAGGTGGGAGTTGGCCCATCGTGTCTGGCGCAGCGACTGCGGATGACAACGCTCGGCCAGGTCGAGGAGCTCCTTCTCCTTAGCGCCCTGTGCGCCCTGGGCCAGTAGTTCCCAGTCCACCGACGTGCCGGCAGCCTCCCGGTACAGGTGCCGCAGATCCGCCAGCAACAGCAGCCCGGGTGCCGAGCGTCGTCCCATGAGCTCCGACGCCCGCTGTCGGACCGCGGCCAGGGGGCCGGGGTCCTCCGAGGCCTCCGGGTCGAGGTCGAGTCCGAAGTCGTGGCCGATGGCGGCGAGGTCGGCCACGTGCTGCCTGGACCACTTCGCCATGTCGCGGCACACGTAGAAGACCTCGTGGTCGGTCTTGTGCCGGTCCGACATCGACATCAGCACGGTGACCAGGTGGTTCTCGGAGCGGTGCAGCTCCTCGATCGCCATGTCCAGCTTCATGCCTGGCCTCCCGCGAGCTCCTGGGCGCGGGCGGCGTCGCCGCCGGCTGTCGGTGGGACGCCGGTGGTGACGGGCGCGGAGCCGGTGTTCGTGGGTGCGGACGACGGGACGCCGTCGCCGGATGCCACCCGCTCGACTTGCGCCGCCGCCGTCTTGAAGATCGGTTGCTTGGACACTGGGTCCCAGTCGGTCAGGGTCAGTTCATTGGCCGCCCGGCCATTGCCCTTCCTGGGTTCGTGGCCGGAGTCGGTGTCCCAGTACCCGTAGTGGAACGGGAGGAAGAGGACGCCGGGACGGATGCCGCTGATCCGTAGTCGGCCCTGGACGCGGCCGCGCGGTGTGCTGACCTCCAGCATGTCGCCCTCGGTGAAGCCGCGGTCGGCGGCGTCGCCGGCGGCCATCTCCACCCAGACCTCGGGTGCGGCCTTGTTGAGCTGCGGGGCCCGGCCGGTCTTCGTCCGGGTGTGGAAGTGGTACAGCGTTCGGCCGGTGATCAGCTGGAACGGGAACTCCTGATCGGGCAGTTCGTGCGGGGGCAGGTACTCGGCCGCCTTCAGCACTGCCCGGCCGGTCGGGTTCATCGCCTTGTACTCGGTCTCCTCGACCGGAGCACCGGTGACCATGTCGCGGCCGTAGCTCTCGCAGTAGTCGGGCTCGGCCCAGAACTGCCCGTCGGCGTAGATGCGCTCCGTGCCGTCGGGGTGCTCGTCGTTGCACGGCCACTGGATGCCGCTGCCGCCGCGGAGCTTGTCGTAGGACAGGCCGGTGTAGTCACACGGCCGCCCGCGGCTGCACTCCTTCCACCCCTCGAAGGCGCCCTCGGCGTCGGACCACTTCACCAAGGGCGCGCCGTCCTTGTCCTCGAGGCCCAGCCGGTGCGCGAAGTCGATGAGGATGTCGAGGTCCGCCCTCGCCTCGCCGGGCGGCTCGACGGCCTTCTCCGAGAGGTGCACCGTGCGGTCGACGTTGGTGAACGTGCCGGTCTTCTCCCCCCAGGTGGCGGCCGGCAGGACGACGTCGGCCAGCTGGGCTGTCTCGGACAGGAAGATGTCCTGCACGACGAGGAACAGCCGCTCCTGGGCCAGGATCCCGCGGATCCGCTCGAGCTCTGGCAGGGAGACGGCGGGGTTCGTCGCCGTCACGTACATGAACCGGATCGAGCCCTCCTCTGCGTACCGGAACATCTGCATCGCGTGCGTCGGCGGCGAGTAGTGCGGGATCTCCATCGGGTCGACGTTCCAGACCCGGGCCAGATCCTTGATGTGGCTGTCGTTGGACCAGTTGCGGAACGCCGGCAGGTCGCCGTCAGCGCCGCACTCGCGGGTGTTCTCGGCAGTGGGCTGGCCGTTCATCTGCAGGATGCCGCAGCCGGGCTTGCCGAGCAGGCCCCGGATCAGGTTGATGTTGTTCACCTGGACGGCGGCCGCCGTGGCCTGATGCGACTGGTAGAACCCCTGCAGCACGGTGGAGAGCAACCGCTGCGCAGAACCGAGGATCCGGGCCGCCTCCCGGATCTGCTGGGCCGGCACATCGCACACCTCAGCGGCCAGCTCGGGGGTGTACGCCTTCACCTGCTTCTCGAGTTCGTCGAAGCCCACGGTGTGCGCGTCGATGTACTCGCGGTCGATCCAGCCGTTTCCGACGATCTCGTGCAGCAGCGCGTTCATCAGCATCACGTTGGTGCCCGGACGGGGGGCGAGGTGGACCGTCGCCGCCTTCGCCACCGGGGTGAGCCGCGGATCGACGCAGATGACCTGCGGCGGATTGGGCCCGGCGAGCCGGTCCAGGATGCGGGTCCACAGGACTGTCTGGGTCTCGGCCATGTTGTGCCCGTAGAGGGCGATGACGTCGGCGGAGTCGATGTCGGTGTAGCTACCGGGCTGACCGTCGCTGGCGAAGGTCTCCTTCAGCGCCGCCGCGGCGGTGGCGGTGCACAGCCGGGTGTTGCCATCGACGTGGTTGGTGCCGATCCCGCCATGGGCGATCAGCCCGAGGGTGTAGTACTCCTCGAGGAACAGCTGCCCGGTCGTGTAGAAGCTGATGGCGCTGGGCCCCTGCTCCTCCAGCAGCTCCTTGCATCGTCCGGCCACCGCGTCCATCGCGGTGTCCCAATCCGTTTCGACGAGCTCTCCGTCCCTGCGGATGAGGGGCTTCGTCAGCCGGTCGGGCGAGTTGTTGGCCTGCCAGCCGAACAGGTCCTTCGGGCCCAGCCGGCCATGGTTGACCCGGTCGACCGCTCGCCCCCGGACCCCGACGATGCGTTCGTCCTTCACGGCGATGTCGAGCCCGTCGCCGTTCGAGTGCAGGATCGTCGCCGACTGCACCCACCGGTCGACGTCGTCCTCGCTCAGCCCGTCGGCCAGGTAGGAGTCGACCCGGGTCGGCCACGTCTCCCCCGGCCCGTACGGCGTTCGGGAACCCCACGGCTCCGCGATGCGATCGACCTTCACCACTGATCCTCCTTCGCGCCGTCGTCCGGGCTCGCCGCTCCGCCCTGCCCGCGCCGTCCGTGCACGAGGGCATCACCTGCGCCTACAGCCTGTGGCACCGAGCCCGGATATTCGACCCGGGGACACATCGCGACCCGACGCCATCAGCGGAGCCGTTCGCCTGGGCGTAGGCGGCCGAGGATCCAGTGAGCATCATCCAGCCCCACCCCGAACATGACACACAAGGCCGCAAGTCGGAGCCGACTGCGCCTCGGTGCCCACACCATTGACTTCCTCCTCCGGGGCCCGGATATGGATGAGCAGCTCTGGGTAGGTGGCGCGGACGGAGCACAGCAGAGGGAGGCCATGTGGCTGACATCGCGTATATCTCGGAGGTTCGCGTCGAGCGCCTCGGCGGCCCACTCCGCGCGGCATACCTGCCGGGCGAGGAGAACCCAACCGTCTATGGCATGCACGGGGCCATCGCCGAGCACTACGGGGTGGAACCAGGAAACGCCCCTAGCCACGCAAGCACGATCGATCACCTGGTCGGTGCCGCTCTTGGTTAGCTCACCGGGACGTTCGCCGGGGCGCTGGCTGCCCGGCGGATCGACCCCACCGGTCTGGTGGGGCATGCCCGGGGTGAAGTGGAACTGGAAGGCAAGGTCCTGGTGGTCAAGCGCATCCTCGCGACCTACACGGGCTTGACCATCGCCGACGCGGATGCCGAGAAGGTTCAGCGGGTGCTGGCCATCCACGCCGACGGCTGTCCGGTCGCGCGGAGTCTGAAGGGTGCCATCACCATCACCACGCAGCTCGGCTGAGCAGGACGGGCTCCGGTGGAGCCGGCGGGCACAGGCCCCGACAGGCGCAAAGGTGATCCTCCCAGCACGATGACCGGCCAGCACATGATCGTGAGGAGCACTTGTGAGCAACCCACCTTCGGTACTCGTCTTCGATGTCAACGAGACGCTGTCCGATCTGCAACCGATGGCGCAACGGTTCACCGACGTTGGCGCGCCCGGTCACCTCTCGAGGTTGTGGTTCGCCATGGTGCTGCGCGACGGCTTCGCCCTTACCGCCGCCGGTTCCCCGCAGCCCTTCGCGGAACTAGGTGCAGGAGCACTGCGCACCGTGCTGACCGGCCTCGACCTGGACCGTGACCTCGAGACAGCCGTCGCGCACGTGATGCAGGGCTTCAGCGAACTCGGTGTGCACGACGACGTCCCAAATGGCGCGAGAGGTCTACGAGACGCTGGTCTGCGCCTGGTCACCTTGAGCAACGGATCGAGTCAGGTGGCCGAGCAGCTCCTCACCCGGGCCGGCATCCGGGACTGCTTCCAGCATCTGCTCTCGGTGGAAGACGCCGGGGCGTGGAAGCCTGCGCGAACCGCGTACGAGTACGCAGCCGGCGCCTGTGGCACCCCGCTCGATGCCATGACCTTGGTGGCAAGTCATCCCTGGGACATCGACGGCGCCGGACGCGTCGGCATGAGCACCGTCTGGATCAATCGCACCGGCGCCTCGTATCCCGACTACTTCACTCCCCCGACGCACACTGTCTCCGCGCTCACGGACCTCGCCGGCCGGCTCGCCTGATGCAGCCGCGCGGACAGACCTCCGGGCGTCCTCGCGACTGGCGGGACGCTTCGACCCGTCGGCCGTGAAATCGAACAGGGCAACGAGGAAGATTCCGAGGTGGATCAGCGGCGTGGGCGGGAGCCCGTCGTACAGCTCTTCGCCGATCGCCTCGCCGGCCTCGGCGATGTCGGGCAGCAGGTGGAGAAAGACGGAGGCGACGACAAGCCCGTCGGCGACGGAGCCGGTGGCCGCTCCGGCACGAGAGGCAGTTCTCGGAACCCGGGCACGGCCAATGGCAGCGCCCCCGACAGCACCCGAGGACGAGCGCGCCAACGACGCTCGGCCCGGTGGTCGATTCGGAATCCACGCACTTCCCAGCTGCCCTGGAATAGCGCCGGCGGCACCGCTGCCCAGCACCTCCGCGCACGCAGCGCCCTTGCCCGATGTACGTCAACGCCGTCCGTGCCGAAAGAGCTGAACGAGGGCGCGAGGCGGCGGTGACTCACCCGGTACCCGTCCAGGCATGCCGTCGCTTCCCCTGGCGTGGCCACCATGCATGGCTTGTTCGGCGACCTCGTATGAGGTCCGGCATGCTGGCCGGGTTGCGGCCGTGACCACCAGAGGCGGCAGCGCGCCACGAGGAGGATGCATGCCGAAGCGGCTGGACCAAGGAGTACATCCTGAGTAGTACTCGGGGTCCGTCGAGCGAGCAGATGCGCGCGTCCCTGTGGTTCTGGCCCACGATCGCGGCACTCGGCAGTCTCGCCGTGACGGTGGGTCTTCTCATGGTCCGACCCGAACCCACCAGTACGTTCGCCGAATGGGTGTGGCCCACGGACCCCTCGACGGCGGCCTCGCTGCTTCAGTCGGTCGCGACCGCTTCCATGGCGGCGCTCAGCCTCACCCTGTCGCTGACCGTGGTGGCCCTGCAGTTGGCGTCGCAGCAGTTCTCGCCGCGGTTGCTGCGCTCCTTCGCCAGGGACGGAATCGTCCAAAGCACTGTCGCTGTGCTGCTCTCGGCGTTCGTCGCCTCGCTCGTGACGCTGCGTGGGCTGGACCCCGAGCGCCCGTTGCCCGGTCTGGCCGTCCTCCTCTGCAGCCTGCTCGGGCTGGCCGCAGGAAGCATGCTCATCGTCTTCATGGCGCACATCGTCGGGCGGCTGCGGGTGGACAACATGATGGCCGCCGTGCACCACGACGCCAGGTCCACGATGTCAGACGCATACGAGCCCTACGGGGAGGGTCCGGAGTTCCCGCACGAGGACCTGCCCGGTCCCGAGGGCGGAGTGCTGATCCCCGCCTGGCGTAGCGGATTCGTGCGGACGGTGGCACCCGAACCGCTCCGCGACGCGGCCCGCCGGCACGGGGTCTTCCTCTGGCTGGGCGTGCGTCCGGGCGATTCCGTCGTGGTAGGCAGCCCTATCGCCAGTGCATTCGTGGGTGACGGGTCCGACGTGCCAGTGGATGCACTGGTCCGCGACCTGACAGAGGTGGTCGCTCTCGGATTCGAGCGCACCGAGGAGCAGGATGTCGCCTTTCCCCTGCGCGAGCTGATCGACATTGCGATCAAGGCCATCTCCCCCGCTGTCAACGATCCCACCACAGCCGCCGAGGCGCTGGGGTACTGCGCCGACCTGCTCGTCCGTCTGACTGGCCGACGACTCGGTCCCCAGGTGCTTCAGGACGACGACGGGACTCCCCGTGCCGTGCTGCCCGACCGCGACCTGCGCTACTACCTGGACCTCACGTGCGCGCAGGTCCGGAGGTTCGGCCGGAACGAGCCTGCGGTCCTGACCGCCGTCCTGCGAATGCTCCGGGATGTGGCAGTGGCATGCCGGGATGACGAGCAACGCCAGGACGTGATGGAGCAGACGGAGCTCGTGCTCGCCGAGATGTCGGACAGCCTGCTGGAGAACGACAAGAATGCCGTCCGCGACATGGCCAGGCGCGTCCACTCGGCTCTCTCCGGGGACACCGATGACGCATTCCGGGACCGCGCAGGGCAGACCCGTTCCATCTGATGACGGGTCGGCGAGATTCCTTCCTTTCGCGGCAGAGTCGCCGCTTTTCGTCGGCCCGAACAGTGACTCTCGCGGCCTGATTGGCGGCCAGTGCAGTCATGCAACGACGTCCATGCGCTGGCGACGCGAAAGCGGCTCTGCCCTGCTGTTCACGGTCAGCGATACACGGCGTGAGCCCCACTGGCGAGAACCGCCAGCGCGGCCGATACGGCGTCCTGCCGATCCTGGGGGAACCCGAGCGTGATCCGAGAGAGGCGGACAAGAACCGACGTACCGCACGCAGACACCGTGGCTGCTCCCCGCCGGACGAAGATCGTTGGCGTTCCGGTGACGATCCGCACCTCCAGCGCGCAAGGCACCTGCAGCAGTAGTCACACTGCAGCCGTGGACCGACTCGAAGCTGGAGACGACGGAGCACGCGACGCCTCATACCGGACGCACGAGCACCGAGACCGGAGCTGTACTTGGTGGCGACGGGTCCGGCGGGGCGCTCTGACGAGCGGATCAAGGGAGGCCGCTGGTGCACTGCCACGCCGCGGTCCGGTGACGCCACCTCACCGCTCCGCCCTGCCGCGCTGACCAGACCCGAGCGCCTACGACTCAATGTCGCGCCCGGCCAGATCCAGCTCCGACGACCGTTGTCCGGTCGGCGCAGTTCCGCTAACTTCGACGACGGGTCAAGACTGCGGCCCGTGTCGCCCCTAGCAGACAGCACGTTCCGGCCGCGGGCACTCCGCGTCCGTCGCGTCCCTCATGAACGCCAAGGTGATCGTGTGTCTGTTTCTCCGACTTCCTCTGCCACACGTTCCGGTGGCCCGGGATTCGAAGTCCGTGTTGACCTTCTCCACGGTCGTCTGGACCTGGCTGGCTATCTCGATCGCCGCACTACCCATCTGGTCCACGACGCCGTCTCCACGTTGCTGCAGAGCAACCGGAACCACTGGACAGTCGACGTCGCTGGGGACTTGACCCCTGATCGTGGACACGCTGAATCCGGGCCCGGCCTGGAGGAAGCGAGAAGATCAGACGGTGGCGAGGAAGACGTACTCCGAGGAGTTCCGCCGGGATGCAGTGGAGCTGTACCGGT
>NZ_JAAKGN010000063.1:0-26259 GCF_011039295.1 Modestobacter sp. KNN46-3
GCCAAGGACCGGGGCATCGGCGGGCCGATCCTGTCCGCGTCGTCCTACTTCATGAAGAGCCCGCCGGAGCAGTACAGCGACAGCGAGGCCCGGGACGCCGTCGAGGCCTTCATCCGCGGCGACGTCGCGTTCGCTGTCGATGAGCTCGGTGAGCCAGCGGACCTCGCGGTCGACCGAGTCCAGACCGTGCCGCTGCAGCTCGAGGGTGTAGCGGTCGAGCTTCTCCTGGGTGCGGCGCAGGGAGTCCATGAGCCGGTCGCGCTGGCGCTCGACGGTGCGCCGGCGGCCCTCCAGGATGCGCAGCCGCACGTCGGCGGCGGTGTGCCGGAAGAAGGCGAGGTGGACGCCGAACCGGCCCTCGTCGTCGTAGGCCTCGGGACCGGTCTGGCTGACCAGGTCGGCGAAGCGCTCCTTGCCCTCGGCGGTGATCGCGTAGACGACCTTTCCGCGACGACCGGTGAGCGCCGGGGCGTCGGCAGGCAGCAGGGACCGCGGGGTCGGGTCGTCGCTGGCGATCAGGCCGGCCGCCTGCAGGCGCTTGAGCGCCGGGTAGAGCGAGCCGTAGGAGATCGAGCGGAGCCCACCGAGGACGGCGGCCAGTTCCTTGCGGAGCTCGTAGCCGTGCATGGGCGACTGCTGCAACAGGCCCAGGATGGCGAACTCGAGCACGGCGCCACCTCCTGGTCTGCCGGCGTTCACCGGATCGATGTATCGGCACGATACATCCGAGCGCTGTACTGCACGCAAGTCGGACAGCCAGTTGACGGGTGTCCCACCCGTCCCATGTCGACCTGTGGAGGAGGTCGTGAACCGCTGGTCAGTGCGTACATTGGCGGCCGTGCCCGGACGTCGTTCGGTGGTGGACCACGCACTGGGTCGCCGGGACGCGCACCACGCGAGGACCGCCGCAAGGCGTCGTCCCGCCCGGCTGAGCTGACGCGCTCCCAGCCGACACACAGCTGAAGACGCCACCCTGGGCGCGCAGGCACCGCGAGCAGTCCGGCGCCTGAGCACCCCACGACCTGCAGGAAGGGGCCCACCGCGTGCCTCCCCACGACGAGACCGCCCGCGTCACCCCCGGTGGCGGCGCGGTCCGCCGTCCCCCGCCGGCCCGGGGCCGCGCCGGCTCCGGCGGCAGTGGTGCCGGCGGTGTCCGCCGCCCGCCGCCCGCCCGGGCCCGGACGACGGCGTCCCGTGACGGTGGTGGGCGTCCGGCGGCCCGGTCCGGTGGCGGCGGTGGCGGTGGCCGTCCCCCGGTGAAGCCGCCGACGGGCGGTCGACGGCCCGGGGGCAGCAGCCGGCCGCCCGGTGGTGGGAAGAAGAAGGGTGCGAAGCAGAAGCGCCGGCGCTGGCCGAAGGTGCTCGCCGGGGCGTTCCTGAGCATGCTGGTGCTGCTGGGCGTCTTCGTCGGCGTCGTCTACGCCACGACCGAGGTGCCCACGCCGGAGTCGGTGCAGAACGACCAGACGACGGTCGTGTACTACGCCGACGGCGTCACCGAGATGGCCCGGCTGGGCAACGAGAACCGGACGAACGTCACCCTCGGGCAGGTCTCCGAGCCGGCCCAGAACGCCATCCTGGCCGCGGAGAACCGCGCTTTCTACACCGACCCGGGCATCTCCTTCACCGGCATCGTGCGGGCGGCGTGGAACAACCTGACCGGTGGCTCGACCCAGGGTGGCTCCACCATCACCCAGCAGTACGTGAAGAACGCCTTCCTGACCTCCGACCAGACGTTCAGCCGGAAGTTCAAGGAGCTCTTCCTCGCCGTCAAGCTGGACAACGAGTACTCGAAGGAGCAGATCCTCGAGAACTACCTCAACACGATCTACTTCGGCCGCGGGGCGTACGGCATCGAGGCGGCGGCCAACACCTACTTCGGGGTGTCCGCCGCGCAGCTCACCCCCGAGCAGGGCGCGGTGCTCGCCGTCCTCATCCGGAACCCCAGCGCCAACGACCCGGAGACCAACCCGGAGGGTGCCCGGCAGCGCTGGGGCCCGGTGCTGGACGCGATGGTCGAGCAGGGCTGGCTGGACGCCGCGGCACGCGAGGCCGCCGTCTACCCGGCGGTGCTGCCCAACACCGGCAGCAGCTCCGGCATCCCGGAGGGCCCCGAGGGGCTGATCGTGCGCCAGGTCCTCGACGAGCTGCAGCGGCAGCCGTTCAGCTACTCGCGCGACGACATCTACTCCGCCGGCCTGCGGATCACCACGACCGTGGACAAGGCCAAGCAGGACGCCGCGGTCGCCGCGGTGAACGACGTGATGGCCGGTGAACCGCAGAACCTGCAGGAGGCACTGGTCGCGGTCGACCCGGCGACCGGCGGCGTGCTCGCCTACTACGGCAACGCGTTGAGCAGCAGCGAGGACCCGGCGGTCGACACCACCGACTACGCGCAGGCGCTCAAGCCGCCGGGCTCGTCGTTCAAGCCGTACACCCTCGCGGCCGCGCTGGAGAACGGCTACAGCGTCAGCACCCGTCGCGACGGCAGCTCGCCGCAGGAGTTCGAGGACCGGCCCGGGCTGCCGGTGGTCAACTCCGGCAACGCGCAGTGCGGAAACTGCACGCTCAAGGAGGCGATGACCAGGTCGCTGAACACCACGTACTACGGGCTCGCCTACGAGGTCGGCCCCGAGGTGGTCGCCGAGACGGCCCGGGAGATCGCCGGTCTCCCGGCGACGTGGGACCCGAACCGGGACGACCCGACCGTGCCCACGGACCTGACCGGGTTCGAGACGCTCAGCATCCCGACGACCAACACCACCGGTGGCTCGATCGGCATCGGGGAGTACGCGGTCCGGCCGATCCAGCAGGCCGCCGGCTTCGCCACCTTCGCCGCCGGCGGGGTGCACCACGCGACGCACTTCGTCGCCTCGGTCGCCGACAGCGCCGGGACGGTGCTGGGCACGGGGACGACCGCCTCCACGCAGGCGATCTCGCCCGAGGTGGCCAACGACGTCACCTTCGCGCTGACCGACGTGGCCGCGAGCTCGAAGCTCGCGCTGGACGGCAACCGGCCGGTCGCGGCGAAGACCGGCACCCAGGGCCTGGACCGCACCGACAACTCCGACGCCTGGATGGTGGGGTACACGCCGTCGATCTCCACCGCGGTGTGGATCGGGGCGAAGGGCACCGAGGCCATCACGAACGCCCGGGGCAACATCATCTACGGGTCAGGGCTGCCGGGGGAGATCTGGCAGCAGTTCATGAACACCGTGCTCGAGGGCACGCCGGAGCAGCCCCTCCCGTCGAAGGCGCTGATCCAGGGCGACCCGGACCGGAGCATCCCGGAGCCGACGACGGAGGCCCCGGCCCCGACCACGAGCGAGGCGCCGGCGCCGGAGCCGGCACCGGTCACCAGGCAGGCTCCGGCCCCCACCAGGGCACCGAGCAGCAGTTCGGCTCCGGTCACCAGTCAGGCGCCCGAGGTGGAGGAGACGGTCGCACCGGCGCCGTCGGTCACCCCGGTCCCGTCGACGACGGCACCGTCCCCCACGGGTCCGAACGGCTGACCGGGGCAGCAGGCAGACTGACCCGGTGAGTGCGACACCGACGGGCCCGTCCGTCCCGGCCGACCGGCCGGGGGGCGGGCCCGAGGTGTCTGCACCGCCGGGACCGGACCGCATCGTGCCGTCCTGGACCGACCCGGTGGCGATCCAGGCCAGCGAGGCAGTGGGCGGTCCCTGGGGTCGGCACGCCGTCACCGGGGGCGCCCGCTTCTGGACGCCGCTGCGGGTGTGCCTGCTGTTCACCGTGGTGGTGCTCGGGCTGGCCTGGGCCAAGCAGGCGCCGTGCGCCACCGGCAACTGGACGGGCAGCAAGCAGTACACCCACTTCTGCTACAACGACGCCGTCCCGCTGTTCTTCACCCACGGGATCGACGACGGGCAGGTGCCCTACCTCGACTCCGCCGTCGAGTACCCGGTGCTCACCGGTGCGCTGATGCAGCTCGCCGCGGTGGTCGCACGGGGCTGGGACGGGCTCGCGGCGGGCATCTCCACCGTGCCAGTGGCGAGCTTCTACGTCGTCACCTGTCTGCTGCTGTCGGCACTGGCGCTCCTGGTGACCCGCGGCGTCCTGGGTCTGGCCGGCCGCCGACCCTGGGACGCCGCGATGGTCGCGCTGTCGCCGCTGCTGCTGGTGCACGCCTTCACCAACTGGGACCTGCTCGCCATCGCCCTGACCACCCTCGGCATGTGGGCCTGGGCGCGCCGGCACCCGGTGCTGGCCGGCGTGCTGATCGGGCTGGGGATCGCGGCGAAGCTCTACCCGGTGATCGTCCTCGGCGTGCTCTTCGTGCTGTGCCTGCGCGCCGGCCGGCTGCGGGCGTGGCTGTCGGCGATCGTCGCCGCCGGGCTGGCCTGGCTGGCGGTGAACCTGCCCGTCGCCCGCGCCGCGCCGGAGAACTGGGCCCGGTTCTTCACCTTCAGCGACGTCCGGCCGGCGAACCCGGAGAGCGTCTGGGCGATCGCCCTGGACCTGACCGGTGACCGGATCCTGGACGGTCCGCTGGCCGAGGGGCAGACGCCGTCGGTGCTCAACACGACCGTCGCGGTCGTGCTCCTGCTGTCGGCCGCTGCCGTGGCCTGGCTGGCCCTGGCGGCCCCGCTGCGGCCACGGCTGCCCCAGCTGGCGTTCCTGCTGGTGGCGGCCTTCCTGCTGCTGAACAAGGTGTGGAGCCCGCAGTTCTCGCTGTGGCTGCTGCCGCTGGCCGTGCTGGCCCGTCCGCGGTGGCGTGCGCTGCTGCTCTGGCAGGCGACCGAGGTGCTGGTCTGGATGACGACCATGCTCTATTACCTCGGGGCGGACGAGAACGGCCTGGACGTGGAGTGGTTCTACCTCGCCGTGGTGGTGCGCGACGTCGCCGTCCTCGTCCTGATGGCGCTGGTCGTGCGGGAGGTGTGGTCCCCGGACCGGGACCTGGTGCGGCGCAGCTGGCCGGGCACCGACGACCCCGCCGGCGGCGTCCTGGACCAGGCCCCCGACCGGTTCACGTTGCGCCGCAGGCCTCAGCCGGCGAGCGCTCCGCGCAGCAGGGTGATCTCCTCGGCGTGACCCGCGGTGTCCCCAGGGGTCTCCAGGACGACGGGGGCGCCGGCGGAGCGCGCCACGCCCACCAGCAGCTCCAGCGGGATCTCCCCGGCGGTCAGCGGTGCATGCCGGTCGCGACCGGAGCCGGCGGGGTCGCGGCTGTTGTTCAGGTGCACCAGGTCGATCCGGCCGGTGATCGCCCGGACGTCGTCCACGACCCGGGTCAGGTCCCAGCCCGCGGCCCAGGCGTGGCAGGTGTCCAGCACGAACCCCGCGCCGAACTCGCCCACGGCCTCCCACAGCCGGGCGACGGCGTCGAGCTCGCGGGCCATCGCGTTGTCCCCGCCGGCGGTGTTCTCGATGAGCACCGGGAGGCCGAAGCCGCCCTCGTCGGCCTGCCGGGCGAAGGTCTTCCGCCAGTTGTCGACCCCGGCCGACGGGTCGTCCTTCGCCAGCACGTGCCCGCCGTGCACCACCATGCCCCGGGCCCCGACGGCGGCCGACGCCTGGGCGTGCTGGCCGAGCAGCTTGCGGCTGGGGATCCGGATCCGGTTGTTCGTCGAGGCGACGTTGAGCACGTACGGGGCGTGCACGAACACGGCGACGTCGGAGTCGAGCAGCGCCTCGGCGTCCGGGCGCGGCTTGGGTGCCTTCCAGCCCTGGGGATCGGCGAGGAACACCTGCACCGCGTCGGCGTCCAGCTCGGCGGCGCGGGCCAGCGGGCCGCCGTCGGCCAGCTCGTTGTCCTCGGTCAGGCCCGGTCCGACGTGCACGCCGATCAGCTGTTCGGTCACCCGGGGAGCGTAGATCGCCGGTCCGACGCATACGTCCTGTCGAGGGCGCTGGTAGCCTGGCCGGTGCGCGTCCTCTCCTGCTCCGAAGCAGGTCCGGGCGCGCGACGCATGTACGACCCTCCTGCTGCAGACACCCTGCGGCCGCTGAGACCAGAGGAGGTGGGGTTCTCCGTGCGTAACTACGAACTGATGATCATCCTCGACCCTGAGCTCGAGGAGCGGACCATCGCTCCCAGCCTGGATCGTTTCCTGACCGTCGTCACCAACTCCGGTGGCACCGTCAAGACGGAGATCTGGGGCCGCCGTCGGCTGGCCTACGAGATCGACAAGAAGGCCGAGGGCATCTACGCCATCGTCGACATCCAGGCCGAGCCGGCCGCCGTCGCCGAGCTGGACCGTCAGCTGAACCTCAACGAGTCCATCCTGCGCACCAAGCTGATGCGCCCCGAGGCTCACTGACCATGGCCGGCGAGACCGTCATCACCGTCATCGGGAACCTGACGGCCGACCCGGAGCTGCGGTTCACCCCGTCCGGCGCCGCCGTCGCCAACTTCACCGTCGCCTCGACGCCCCGCACCTTCGACCGTCAGTCGCAGGAGTGGAAGGACGGCGAAGCGCTGTTCCTCCGCTGCAACGTCTGGCGCCAGGCGGCGGAGAACGTCGCCGAGTCGCTCACCCGCGGTTCGCGGGTCATCGTGTCGGGCCGGCTGAAGCAGCGGTCCTTCGACACGAAGGAAGGCGAGAAGCGCACCGTCATCGAGCTGGAGGTCGACGAGATCGGCCCCTCCCTGCGGTACGCCACCGCCAAGGTCACCCGCGCTGCGCGCAGCGAGGGTGGCGGCGGCGGGTTCGGCGGCGGCGGCGGCAACAGCGGTGGCGGCAGTGGCGGTGGCGGTGGCTTCTCCGGTGGCGGAGCCAGCGACCCCTGGTCCACCCCGCCGGCGTCCTCCGACGAACCGCCTTTTTGATCCCCCCTCTGTACTGATCTCTGGAGAACCCAGTGCCCAAGCCTCCCCCCCGCAAGATCAAGAAGAAGGTCTGCCAGTTCTGCAAGGACAAGGCGACCTACATCGACTACAAGGACACGACCCTGCTGCGGAAGTTCATCTCCGACCGCGGCAAGATCCGTGCCCGCCGCGTCAGCGGCAACTGCAGCCAGCACCAGCGTGACGTCGCCGTGGCCGTGAAGAACAGCCGCGAGATGGCACTGCTGCCCTACACCTCCACGGCGCGCTGATCATGAGCACCATGAAGCTGATCCTCACGCAGGAGGTCACCGGTCTCGGGTCCTCCGGCGACACCGTCGAGGTCAAGGGCGGGTACGCCCGCAACTACCTCCTGCCCCGCGGGCTGGCCATGCTGGCCACCCGAGGTGCCGAGAAGCAGGTCAACAGCCTGCGCCGGGCGCGCGCTGCGCGCGACGTGCGTTCGCTCGAGGAGGCCCAGGCGGTCGCCGGTCAGCTCGCGCAGCTGACCGTCACGCTGCCGGCCCGCTCCGGTGACGGTGGCCGGCTCTTCGGCCGCATCACCACCGCCGACGTCGCCGCCGCGGTGACCTCGGCCGGTGGCCCGGAGCTCGACCGTCGCCGGATCGAGCTGCCCAGCAGCATCAAGAGCCTCGGCACCCACACCGTCACGGTGCGGGTCCACCCCGAGGTCTCCGTGCCGGTGACCGTGGACGTCGTCGCCGGCTGATCCACAGCACTGTCCCCACGAGGGGCGTCGGACTCCGGTCCGGCGCCCCTCGTGGCGTTCCCGGGGTCTCCTGGGCGTCCTCCCGTGTCGACACGGGCGCCGTCCCTCCGTGGACGGCAGGTGAACGGCGCCCCCGACCCGGGTGGCACCGCGCAGCGCCGCCGAGCCTCGGGGACGACGCCCCTACCACCGACCCGTTACGCGTGTGACCTGCGGGGATCCGCCGACACGCCCGGGCGGCGAGTTCTGCGACGAGTTCCCGGATTTCTCCTGTCCACACCCCGGGAGAGGCTCCGGCGCAGGTGACGAGGGGGTGGCGGGGACGCGACGTCCGCGGGTCCACCACGGTCTCCACACGGTGACCGCCTCTGTCCACCGACTTGTCCACAAGTTGTGCAGATCGGCGTGCACAGCGGTGTTGGACGCGCCCCCTCCCGGGTTCCTAACGTCACCCCCAGCTACCGCCGGGCACGAACTGTCGGCGCCCGGTGGTAGCTGTTGTCCGAACGCACGTTCGAACGGCAGCAAGAGCAGGGGACGAGGAGAACATCAGCGTGGCGGTCGTCGACGACATCAGCAGGCCGAGGGTCACGGCTCCGGAGTACGACCGGCAGCCCCCTCAGGACGTCGCTGCCGAGCAGTCGGTCCTGGGCGGCATGCTGATGAGCAAGGACGCGATCGCCGACGTGGTCGAGGTCCTGGCGGGCCCGGACTTCTACCGCCCGGCCCACCAGGTCGTCTTCGACGTCATCCTCGACCTGTACGGCCGGGGTGAGCCCGCCGACGCGATCACCGTCGCCGCGGAGCTGAACCGCACCGACCAGCTGTCGAAGATGGGCGGCGCGGTCTACCTGCACACGCTCATCGCCTCCACCCCGACCGCGGCGAACGC
The DNA here is from genome assembly GCF_011039295.1 of Modestobacter sp. KNN46-3. NCBI lineage: Bacteria > Bacillati > Actinomycetota > Actinomycetes > Geodermatophilales > Geodermatophilaceae > Modestobacter > Modestobacter sp. KNN46-3. Next base: position 8,413 of record NZ_JAAKGN010000063.1, read on the forward strand.
CGGGTACTACGCGGCGATCGTCGCGGAGCAGGCGGTGCTGCGGCGGCTGGTCGAGGCCGGCACCCGGGTCGTGCAGCTCGGTTACGGCGCGGCCGGCGGGAAGGGCGACGTCGACGACATCGTCGACCGCGCCCAGCAGGAGATCTACGACGTCACCGAGAAGCGGATGAGCGAGGACTACTCCCGCCTCGCCGACGTCCTGCAGCCGACGATGGACGAGCTCGACGCGATCGCCTCCCGTGGCGGGACGGCGCGGGGTGTCCCCACCGGCATCCGTGACCTCGACGAGCTCACCAACGGCCTGCAGTCCGGCCAGATGGTGGTCATCGCCGCCCGCCCCGGTGTCGGCAAGAGCACGCTGGGGCTGGACATCGCCCGCTCGGCCACGGTGAAGCACCACATGCCGGCGGCGATCTTCTCGCTCGAGATGAGCAAGCACGAGATCACCATGCGTCTGCTGTCGGCCGAGGCGAAGGTGCCGCTGCACCACATGCGCGCCGGCACGCTGTCGGACGAGGACTGGTCGAAGCTGGCCCGCCGGATGGGCGAGATCGCCGACGCCCCGCTCTACATCGACGACTCCCCCAACATGACGATGATGGAGATCCGGGCCAAGGCGCGGCGGCTCAAGCAGCGCAACGACCTCAAGCTCATCGTCATCGACTACCTGCAGCTGATGACGTCGGGCAAGAAGGTGGAGAGCCGCCAGCAGGAGGTCTCGGAGTTCTCCCGTGCGCTGAAGCTGCTGGCCAAGGAGCTCGAGCTGCCGGTGATCGCGATGAGCCAGCTGAACCGTGGCTCGGAGCAGCGTCAGGACAAGAAGCCGATGCTCTCCGACCTCCGTGAGTCCGGCTCGATCGAGCAGGACGCCGACATGGTGATGATGATCCACCGCGAGGACATGTACGAGAAGGAGTCCCCGCGGGCCGGCGAGGCCGACATCATGCTGGTCAAGCACCGCAACGGCCCCACCGCGAACGTCACCGTCGCCTTCCAGGGCCACTACAGCCGCTTCGTCGACATGGCCAACTGATCCCTGGGGCGCCGGGGTGCACGAGGACGGCGCCGGCCTGCGGCCCGAGGACGACGTCGAGACGCCGGAGGGGTTCGCGGCCTGGGTGCAGCGGCTGCGTGCGGAGTCGGACCCGGGGCGGCCCATCGCCGAGGGGCGCGTGCACTGCACCTACTGGTGGATCGTCGAGGGCGACACCGTGCTGGGGGCCATCGCGCTGCGCCACCAGCTCAACGACTTCCTGCTCCGGGCCGGCGGTCACATCGGGTACGGCATCCGCCCCTCGGACCAGGCCTCGGCGCGGGCGATCGAGGGGGCGGGCGGGCTCCTGGAGGACGTCCGGGACACCGAGTTGGGCCGCACCCGGCGGTACTGGGTCCCGCTCCCCCGCTGACCGCCGTTCACTCGATCGGGGATACGAGACCCGGGCGACTCAACCTGCGGCGCCCTGCTGCCGATGCTCCAGGCAACGCTCCATCCACGACCTGGAGGTCACCTGTGTTCTCGCTCCTCTCCGGCCTGCTCGCCAAGGCCCTCTCCGCCTCACTGGCCGCCAAGGTGGCCGCCGGCGCGACGGCCGTCGTCGTGGCCGGTGGCGGCGCTGCGGTGACCACCCAGGTGGTCACCGCCGCCGCCGAGCCGACGACGTCGGAGGTCAGCACCACGGAGGACACCGACGTCACCGACCCCACGGACGTCGGTGACCCGACCGTGACCCCGGAGACCACGGAGCCGACCGCCACCCCCGAGGCGCCGGAGACCGAGGAGCCCACGGCCGACCCGGTCACCGAGCCGGCGCCCGAGCCGGAGCCGGAGGGGACCGAGGAGCCCACGGCCCCCGAGGTGCCGGCCGAGCCGTCGGCCCCGGCCAACCACGGGCAGGCCGTCTCGTCGGTCGCCAAGTCCAGCTTCGCCACGGGCCGGGAGCACGGCGAGGCCGTCTCCTCCGCAGCGCGCAACAAGGCGAGCAAGAACGAGCCCGCTCCTGCCCCCGTGCCCGCCCCCGAGGCCGACACTGCCGAGGCCGTCGAGGTCGCCAGCACCGCTGACGCAACCGGCAACGGCAACGGCAACGGTCGGGGTGGTCGGGGCTGATCCCCCAGCGCCGGGCGACACGTCGCCCGGCGCGCCCGGCAGGTCCGCCGATCCGGGCCGCACGGAACCTACCGTCGGGGCTGGCCGACTCCCGGGGGCTCCACGTGAAACACCGCATCACCGCGCTGGCCGCGCTCGCCGTCTTCGGCACCGCCGCCTGCGCGCCGGCCGACACCCCAGCGACCCCGGCCGCGGACGCCGTCTCCGAGGCCGCCCAGCAGTCGACATCCGGCGCCCCCACGGCCGGGCAGCCCGCCGCCGACGTGCTGGCCACCCTCCCGGTCAAGGGCCGCGCGGCGAAGACCGGTTACGACCGTGACGAGTTCGGCGCCACCTGGGCCGACGTCGACCGCAACGGCTGCGACACCCGCAACGACGTACTGGCCCGCGACCTGACGCAGGAGCAGTTCCGGCCGGGCACCCAGGACTGCGTGGTGGTCAGCGGCACCCTGGTCGACCCGTACACCGCACAGACCATCGCGTTCGAGAAGGGTGATGGCAGCAGCGTCGACATCGACCACGTCGTCGCGCTCAGCAACGGCTGGCAGACCGGCGCGTTCGGCTGGGACGAGACCCGGCGCACCGCCTTCGCCAACAACCCGCTCAACCTGCTGGCCGTCGACTACGCGGCGAACCGGCAGAAGGGCGACGGCGACGCCGCCACCTGGCTGCCGGCCCACCGCGGCTACCGCTGCGCCTACGTCGCCCGCCAGGTCGCGGTGAAGGCCACCTACGGGCTGTGGGTCACACAGGCCGAGCACGACGCCATCGCCCGGGTGCTGGACACCTGCCCGGGCGAGCCGGTCCCGACGTCGACCGCGCCGGTCCCGGTGGACGTTCCCGCGGGAACGTCCACCGCGGTCGAGCCCTTCGCCAACTGCGACGCCGCCCGGTCAGCCGGCGCGGCACCCCTGCACCGCGGCGACCCGGGGTGGTCCGACCGGATGGACGGCGACGGGGACGGCACCGCCTGCGAGTGACTCACCCCGGCCAGCGCACCGACCCGTCGGCTCCGCGCACGGCGCCCTCGGCCGGGCGGTGGAGGGTCAGCCGTCCGTCGGGCATCAGGTGGTCCACCGGCAGCTCCCGGCCCAGCACGACGACGTCCGCGATGAGCCGTCGGTGGCAGCGCCACCACACGCTCTCGCTGCACATCACCGCCACCGTGCGGTCGGCCGCGGCGGCCAGCACCTCGTCCAGGGCGTCGGCGAACTCGGCGGTGCGGGTGTGCGCGGCGTACGCGGCGAACTGGGCCACCGTCCACCAGCCGTCGGCGACCGGCTCGTCCGCGGGCAGCCGGCGCCGACCGCCCAGCCGCTCCTCCCAACGGTAGGCGACACCCGCCGCCGGGAGCCACTCGCTGAGCGCCTCGCGCCGGACGTCGGGGTTGACCCGGCTGCCCGGGAACCGCCGGACGTCGACGAGCTGCTCCACCCCCGCGCCGGCGAGCCGGGCGAGCAGGCGGGCCTGGTCCTCGGGCCCGTGGCCGACGGTCAGCAGCGGCACGATCGGGTTCAGTCCCGCAGGTTGAGCTGGTCGTGCCGGAGCGCGAACGCGTCGATCTCCGCAGGGGTCGGGGTCCGCCCGTTCGCGTGCAGCTCCAGCAGCCCGGTGAAGTACTCCTCCCGCGGGATGCCGGGGGTGAAGAGGATGAGGAAGCGGGCTCCGACCTCCGGGCCCACCGACCGGAAGCCGTGCACCCCGGAACGGGGGACGTAGACCAGGTCGCCGGCGTGCGCCGTCGTCCACTCGCCGTTCGCCAGCACCGCCAGCGACCCCTCCAGCACGTGGAAGGACTCGCTGAACGTGCGGTGCAGGTGCGGCCCGGGGCCGCTGCCGCCCGGGGCCATGGTCACCTCGAACAGCCCGAAGTCCCCGCGGGTCTGCGCGCCGGTGGCGACGAACCGGGTCCGGCCCGCCGCGCGCTGGGCGTCGCGCCGGGAGAAGGTCGCCGGGTCCGGCAGCAGGGTCATGCCGGACGCAGGACGGCGACCAGGAAGTCGGCGTCCGGGGAGTAGGGCCGCAGGTCCCAGGTGGACAGCAGGACGTCGGGGGTCAGCCCGGCGGCGTCGGCGTCGGCCAGGAACTCCTCGAAGGCGTAGCCGCGCCCGGCACCGAAGCCGATCGCCGCCCGCCCGTCCGGGCGCAGGTGGGTGCGCAGCCGGCGGAGCACCTCGCCGCGGGTGCTCGGTGCGAGGAAGGCCATCACGTTGCCGGCGCAGACGATCCCGTCGAACCGGTCCGTGATGCCCAGGGAGGGGAGGTCGAGCTCGGCGAGGTCACCGACGAGCCAGCGGGGCCCGGGGTGGTCGGCCTCGGCGGCGGCGATCAGCACCGGGTCGGCGTCCACCCCGACCACCTCGTGCCCGGCGTCGAACAGGACGGCGCCGACCCGGCCGGGACCGCAGCCGGCGTCCAGCACCCGGGCGCCGCGAGGCAGCAGCGCATCGACCAGCCGCGCCTCCCCCGCCAGGTCGGTGCCCTGGGCGGCCAGCCGGCGGAACCGCTCGACGTAGGCGGTGGAGTGCGCCGGGTCCTCCTGGGACATCCGGCTCCAGCTGCTCTGCTCGACCATGCGGATCTGGACTCCTCTGTTCGGGTGCGGGCCGGTCGTTGACGGTTGCACCGGTCCCCCGTAGCTTCCTCCCACCCCGGCTGCCGGCGAAACGGTGTCCAGGTCCCCCGATGACTGGAGTCCCCGTGTCCAAGCGCGTTCTCGCCGGGGCGGTCGTCACCGCCGCCGCCGTCCTCGGGACCCCCTCGGTGGCCTCCGCGGCCGAGGAGCTCACCGTCTGCACCGCCGGCTGCGACCACCCGACCCTCGCGGCCGCCGTGTCGGCGGCGTCCGCCGGCGACACGATCCGGGTCACCGAGGACCTGACGGTCGCCGGTGCCACCACGGTCGGCAAGGCGGTCACGATCACCGCCGACGCCGGGGTGACGGTCACTCAGACCGGCACCAACGCCCGCACCTTCACCGTCACCCCGGCCGGCAGCGGGGCGACGATCTCCGGTCTCGAGCTGACCAGCGCCGACCTGGTCCGCGGGGAGTTCATCGGGGTCAACGGCGCCGACGACGTGACGATCTCCGGCAACACGGTCCACGGCCCGGTCCAGCAGGGGCCGATGAGCGGCTGGGTCACCAACCGCGCCTGGACCAACAACGACGTCGACGGGCTCACCGTCACCGGCAACACCCTGCACACCCTGCGCACCGGCGGGTACGTCGACGGCGGCTCCGGGGTGATCGCCGGCAACGTCACCTGGAACACCAAGGGCGACTACCTGCTCGGCGAGCAGGCCGACTTCGAGATCGCCGGCAACAGCGCGGGCGACCCGAGCCTGCCCAGCGAGTGGGGCATCGTCGTCTTCGCGGTGAACGAGACGCCCTACGACGTCCAGGCGCTCGGCGCGGCCAACGACTGCCTCACCGTCTGGGACCAGGCGACCGGTGAGACCTTCATCGACGGCGACTGCGACGGCACCGCCGACACCGCACCCCCGGCCGGCAAGGACGAGTGCAAGCAGGGCGGCTGGGCCGGCTTCAACAACCCGTCGTTCCGCAACCAGGGGCAGTGCGTGAGCTGGGTGGTCGCGCGCGGCTGACCCCGGCCCCCGTGCACGGCGCGGCATCATGGAGGCGTGCGTCGGGAGCCCAGCATCCTGCACCTGGACCTCGATGCGTTCTTCGCCGCCGTCGAGCAGCGGGACAAGCCCTCGCTGCGCGGCCGCCCGGTCGTCGTCGGGGGAACGGGCGGCCGCGGCGTCGTCTCCACCGCCTCCTACGAGGCCCGGGCGTTCGGCGCCCGCAGCGCCATGCCCACCGCCGAGGCGCGCCGGCTCTGCCCGCCGGGCACCGCCTTCCTCGGCGGCCGCTTCGCCGCCTACCGGCGGACGTCGGAGGTGGTGATGGCGCTGCTGCGCGAGCTCTCCCCGCTGGTCGAGCCGGTCTCCATCGACGAGGCCTACGTCGACCTGGCCGCCGGTGACCACGACCTGTCGGTCCCCGGCGTCACCGCGCTGGCGGCCGACCTCAAGGCCCGGATCGCCGTCGCGACCGGCGGCGTCACCGGGTCGGTCGGGATCGGCACCTCCAAGGCGGTGGCGAAGATCGGCTCGGAGCTGGACAAGCCGGACGGCCTGACCGTCGTCCCGCCCGGGGAGGAGCTCGCCGTCCTGCACCCGCTGCCGGTGCGCGCGCTGGGTGGCGTCGGGCCGGCGACGGCCCAGCGGCTGGCCCAGATCGGGGTGAAGACGATCGGCGACCTGCACCGGCTGTCGCTGGTCGACCTGACCAGCCTGGTCGGCCAGGCGCACGGCGCCGGGCTCTACCGGCTGGCCCGCGCGGACGACGACCGGCCGGTCGTCACCGACCGGGAGGCCAAGTCGGTCAGCGCCGAGGAGACCTTCGCCCGCGACCTGACCGACCCGGCCCGGCTGGCCACCGAGATCGAGGCGCTGGCGATCCGGGTGGGCAGCCGGCTGCAGCGCTCGGGGACCTCGGGGCGCACCGTGACGCTGAAGGTCCGCCGCTACGACTTCAGCACCCTCACCCGGTCGCAGACGCTGGCCCACGCCGTCGACGACCCGCGGCAGATCGCCGAGATCGCCCACCGGCTGCTCGGCGCCGTGGACCGCAGCGGTGGCCTGCGGCTGCTCGGCGTCGGCGTCTCGGGGCTGTCGCCGTACGCGCAGGGCGACCTGTTCGCCGAGCCCACCGAGGTGGTGGAGCCCGTCGAGGTGGTCGAGCCCGCGGAGCTGCTGGCCGACCCGGAGCCGGGCCCCAGCGTCGTCGCCTGGTACCCGGGGCAGGACGTCGTCCACCCCGACCTCGGCTCCGGCTGGGTGTGGGGCAGCGGGCTCAACCGGGTGACCGTCCGGTTCGAGGGCCCGCGCACGACGCCCGGTCCGGTGCGCACGCTGGCCGCCGACGACCCGGACCTCCAGCCGGCCGACCCACCGGACTGGACCCCCTGAACGGGTGGACCCGCCCCTTCGGGGCATGCGCCGGACCCGATGATCACGACAGACTGCCGACGTGCCCCTGGACCCCGAGAACGGCCCCGACGTCGACGCCCTCGTCGACCGGGGCTGCGCGCTCGCCGACCTGGGCGACCACGAGCAGGCGGTCGAGCTCCTCGGGACGGCGGCAGCACACGGCGACCCGGTCGCCCTCCGCCACCTGGCCGGCTGCCTGGGCGTCCTCGGACGCTGGGCGGAGGCCGCCGTGGCGTACCGCCGGGCGGCCGACGCCGGACAGGACGACGCCTGGCTGGACCTGGCGCGGGCGCTGCTGCGGCTGGGGTGCTGGTCGGAGGCGGAGACCGCCGCCCGCACCGCGGTGGACCGGGGGGAGCCGGGAGGCTGGGCTGCGCTGAGCGTGGCGCTGCAGGGCCAGGACCGGTCGGCCGAGGCCGAGCGGACGTTCCGGGTGGCTGCCGAGCGCGGCGCGCACCCGGCGGCGCTGGAGCTGGCGTACCTGCTGCGGTCGTCCGGGCGGCAACTGGCGGCCTGGCACTGGGCGCAGGTCGCTGCGGACGCCGGCAACCCGGTGGCCCGCGCCACCCTGGCCTGCTGGCGCTGGCAGGAGAGCCACGACCGGGCTCTGGAGCCGGAGCTGCGGGCGGGCGCCGACCACCACCAGCACGCCCGTACCGGCCTGGCCGACCTGCTGCGCAGCACCGGACGGGTCGAGGAGGCCCGGGCTGTCCTGGAGCGGGGCGCGGCCCGTGGTGAGGTCGCGACCTGGCTCCCGTTGGGCAACCTGTACCGCGACGAGCTGGACGACGCCGTCGCCGCCGAGGCCGCCTACCGGGCCGGGGTCGAGGGCGGTGACCTGCACGCCCACCACAACCTGGCAGTGCTGCTGCTGGAGACCGGCGACGTCGACTCCGCCGTCGAGCACTTCTCCATCGCCGCCGCCGGCGGCGACGAGCTGGCCGCCCGGGTGCTGCGCGAGGTCCTCGGCGACAGCTGAGTCAGCGGGTTCGGCTCACCAGCGGCCGGCGAAGTGGTGCACCGGCCCGTGCCCGGAGCCGACGCCGAGGGACTCCCCGGCCTCGAGCGCGGCCTGCAGGTAGTCCCGAGCCCCGTCGACCAGCGGCGCCCAGTCCAGGTCGTCCCCCGCGAGCCGTGCGCGGGCGGCCAGCGCCGCGAGCGCTGAGGACAGCGTGCAGCCGGTGCCGTGGGTTGACGTCGTCGCCACCCGCGGCCGCCGGGTCTCCAGCACCCCGGCCGCCGTCGCCAGCACGTCGACGCTCTCGTCCCCGCCCAGGTGCCCGCCCTTGAGCAGCACCGCCGCCGGCCCGAGCTCCAGCAGCGCGCGGGCCTGCGGGGCCAGCTCCTCGACCGTCGTCGCGGGTGCCACGTCCAGCAGGGCCGCGGCCTCGGGCACGTTCGGGGTGAGCAGGTCCGTGACCGGCAGCAGGTCGGTGCGGACGGCGTCCACTGCCTCCACCGAGATCAGCCGGTCACCGCTGGTCGCCACCATCACCGGATCGCAGACCACGGGACCGCCCGGGCGGTCGGCCAGCGCGGCGGCGACCGTCCGCACGACGTCGGCGGTGCCCAGCATGCCGAGCTTGGTGGCATGCACGGTCACGTCGTCCAGCAGGGTGGCCAGCTGCGCGCCGACGAAGTCGGCCGGCACCGGGTGCACCCCGGTCACCCCGCGGGTGTTCTGCGCGGTGAGTGCGGTGAGCACCGCGGTGCCGTAGACGCCGAGCGCGCTGAAGGTCTTCAGGTCGGCCTGGATGCCGGCGCCGCCGCTGGGATCGCTGCCGGCCACGGTCAGGGCCACTGCTGCGCTCATCGGGCCACCAGCTCCCCGGCCATCGCGGCGCGCAGTGTGCGGGCGGCCGCCGCCGGGTCGGCGGCGGCGCAGATGTCGGAGACCACGCAGATGCCGTCGACCCCGGTTCCGGCCACCGCGGCGGCCGTGGCGGCGGAGATGCCTCCGATGGCCACCGACAGCAGGCCCCCGGCGCGGGCGCGGGCGGCCAGTGCTCGGGTGCCGTCGAGCTCCAGGGCGGCACCGGCGTCCGGCTTGGTGGGGGTCGACCAGACCGGGCTGAGGCCGACCAGGTCGGCGGTGCCGGCCGGGAGGGCGAGCACGTCGTCCAGCTCGGCCGCGCTGCCGACGGAGACGCCGATCAGGACGTCGGGGCCCAGCAGCGTCCGGACGTCGGTGGCCGGCAGGTCGTCCTGGCCCACGTGCACGCCGTCGGCCCCGGTGAGCAGCGCGACGTCGACGGCGTCGTTGACGACCAGCCGCACGTGCGGGGTCGGCCGGAGCACCTCCTGCACCGCGCGGGTGAGGGCCAGCAGGTCGCGCCGGCCGGCGGTCTTGTCCCGCACCTGGACGGCGGTCACCCCACCGGAGACGGCGGCGGCGACCACCTCGGGCACCGACCGGGGCGCGCAGAGCAGCGTGTCGGTGACCAGGTAGAGCCGCGGGTCGAAGCCGGCCCTCATGCGCTGCGGACGTCGGCGCGGGCGAGTGCGTCGCCGTCGACCGCGTCCAGCGCGTCCAGCCACAGCGCGGCGAACGTGCCCGGCCCGGCGGCGAGCCCGGCGGCGGCCTCGGCGGCCAGCGCCACGTGCGCGTGGGCGGCGACCACGGCGGTGAGCGGGTCACCGGTGGTGGCGGCGTAGGCGGCGACGATGCCGCCGAGCGCGCAGCCGGCGCCGGTGGTGCGGGTGAGCAGCGGCGACCCGCCGCCCACCCGGACGACCCGTTCCCCGTCGGTGACGACGTCGACCGGGCCGCTGACCGCGACGACGCCGCCGGTCCGGCGGGCCAGCTCCTGCGCCGTCTCCAGCGCGGCCTCCGGGGAGTCGGTGCTCTCCACGCCGCGGCCGCCCTTGCCGGCGCCGGCCAGGGCCAGCACCTCCGAGGCGTTGCCCCGGACGACGGTCGGGCGCAGCTCGACCAGGTCGGCGGCGAGCTCGGTGCGGAAGGTGAGCCCGCCGACGGCCACCGGGTCCAGCACCCACGGGGTGCCCACCTCGCCGGCGGTGCGGGCGGCGAGCCGCATCGCCTCGGCGGTGCGCTGCTGCACCGTGCCCACGTTGACCAGCACCGCGGAGGCGACGGCGGCGAACTCGCCGGCCTCGGCCGGGTCGTCGACCATGGCCGGTGCAGCGCCGATCGCCAGCAGCGCGTTGGCGGTGATCGTCTGCACGACCGTGTTGGTCAGGCAGTGCACCAGGGGTGCGGAGTCGCGCAGCGCCGTGCCGGCGGCGCGCAGATCGATGGCGTCCATCGCCGTGACATCCCTTCGCCAGTACCAACTGGAGCAGGTTCGACGGGTGTGCTCTCAGTCCCCGGTGGGACACCCCGTGTCAGCTCCCGACGCTAACACCGCTCCCGGCGGCCCTTCCACCGACGGGTCGCTGAGCTGCGGTTCTGTCGTACCCGGGTGCCAGCGTCGCGGCATGGGTGCAGTCGTGGCGGTGCAGGACGTGTCTGGGTTCGACGTGACGGAGCTCGACCTGACGGGTCAGCGGTCGGTCGAGGAGCTGGCCCGGGAGATCCGGTCGGGGGCGGTGCGGCTGGCAGCGGCGACCGCTGCCTGGCTGCGGCTGGTCGCGGAGTTCGACGCCCGCGAGGGCTGGGGCGAGGTCGGCGTGCAGAGCTGTGCGCACTGGCTGGCCTGGCAGTGCGGGATGAGCCCGGGTGCCGCGCGGGAGCACGTGCGGGTCGCCCGGGCGCTGGGCTCGCTGCCGGTGACGGCGGAGGCGTTCGCCGCGGGGCGGTTGTCGTACTCCAAGGTGCGGGCGATCAGCCGGGTGGCAGACGCCGGCACCGAGGTCGAGCTGGTCGAGCTGGCGCGGCACGCCACGGCGTCCCAGGTGGAGCGGGTGGTGCGCGCCTGGCGCCGGTCGGACGCCGTCGACGAGGAGCTGGTCGCGGAGAAGCGGTCCTTCCAGTGGCACTGGGACGCCGACGGGATGCTCGTGCTGCAGGTCCGGATGGACGGCGAGGCCGGCGCGGCGCTGCTGGCGTCGGTCGAGTCGCTGGCCGAGCGCGACGCCCGCCGGGAACGCGCCGCCACGACCCGGGCCGCTGCCGCCGCCGACTGCCCGGCGGACCCTGAGACGTTCCCGCGGGAACGGATGAGCGCGCGTCGCTGCCGGGCGCTGGCCCAGCTGGCCGAGGTCGCCGCCGACACCGGGCGACGGGCGGGCGACCCGCCGCGCCGGGAGGTGGTGGTGCACGTGGACGCCGACGTCCTGGCCGACGACGCCGCCGCGGGGCGGGCGCACCTGGAGGGCGGCCCGGCGCTCACCCCGGCGCAGGTGCGGCGGATGGCCTGCGAGGCGGCGCTGACGGTGATCGTCGAGCGGAACGGTCAGCCGCTCGCGCTCGGACGGCGCCGGCGGCTGGCCACCGTGACGCAGCGGCGGGCGCTGCTGGCCCGGGACGGCGGCTGTGCCCGACCGGGCTGCACCGAGACCCGGATCGAGCGGCTGCACGCCCACCACCTGACACCGTGGCGGTTGGGTGGTCGCACCGACGTGTCGGCGATGGTGCTGCTCTGCGACGTCGACCACGGCCTGGTGCACGACGAGGACCTGGCGCTGGACCGCCGGGGGCGGGAGCTCGTGGCCCACGACCGCGCCGGGCAGCGGGTCTGGGGTCCGGCCGACCCGGCCTTCGCCGTCGGTCTGCCCGCGAGGGAGGCCACGTCGCCGCGGCCGCTGCTGACCCTGGTGCCGGACGCCGCACTGCCGGGCGCCTGGCCGGCCGGTGGGGAGCGGATGGACCTCGGGCACGTCGTCTGGGCGCTGCTGGCCCACCGCGAGCACCTGCGGCGGGCGGCGTCCTGACCGCTTGCGACGATGCACCGGTGACCGATGCACCCGCCCTGCGCGAGGCGGCCTTCGCCGAGCTGACCCCGGCCGAGCTCTACGGGATCCTGCGGCTCCGGGTCGACGTCTTCGTCGTGGAGCAGGCCTGCCCGTACCCGGAGCTGGACGGCCGGGATGCCGAGCCGACCACCGTGCACCTCTGGCACGAGGCGGACGACGGCACGGTGCTGTCCACGATCCGGGTGCTGAGCAACGGCGAGGACCGCGCGATCGGCCGGGTCGCGACGGCGAAGGGCGCCCGGGGTCGGGGCCTGTCGGCCCAGCTCGTCGCTCGCGGCATCGAGCTGTGCGAGGGCCGCACCATCGACATCGGCGCCCAGGCGTACCTGGAGTCCTGGTACGAGCGGTTCGGGTTCCGTCGCTCGGGGCCGGACTACGTCGAGGACGGCATCCCGCACCTGCCGATGCGGCTCGCTCCCCGCTAGTCGGCTCCGGTCAGCGAGGTCGTGGGCAGCCAGTCCGCGTCGAGCAGCTCGGCGATCTGCTGCAGCCCGGCGGTGTCGCCGCCGGCGGTCGAGCCGGTGACGGCCAGCCGCTCGACCATCACCCGGGCTACGTCCTCCTCCACGGTGTCCTGCGCGAACGCGACCCGCCACGGCGAGACCTGGTGGTCGCGGTGCGTGCGGCCGGTGACCTGGCGGGCGGCGATGCCGGAGAACCGCGGCTGGTGGAACAGCCCGACCCGCGGCGTGGTCGACGCGGTGTGGCCGCCGGGCAACACCTCGCCGGCGTGCAGGCTGATCGAGGCGGTCACGGTGAACACGCAGACCGGTGCCTCGCCGGTCTGGAAGCGCAGCCGCTCGGCCTCGACGTCGAAGCGGTCCCGGCCGTAGATCGAGGCCACCGCCACCCCGCCGTCCAGCAAGGACTCCCGGATCGGGTCGGCGGCGGTCTCGACGAACTCCACCGACACCGCGACCTGCCGGTCGGCCTCGACCTGGGCCTTCACCCAGTCGACCGTGGCCTGCGCGCGGATCAGCCCGGCCTTCTGCCGGAACCGCAGCAGCGCGGCGCGGCCGCGGGCGGTCTCCCGCTTCCGGCGGGCCAGCTGCATCTCCGCGCGGAACTCCGACCACTCCGCCTCGTACTGCGCGCGCTCGGCCGGGGTCAGCTCGACCGGGGTGCCGGTGACCGACACCGGCCCCCACGGAGCGGGGCGGTGCAGCGTGGCGGGCGGGTCGGTGTCGGCCAGCCAGCTGCGCAGCCGGGTCAGGTCGGCCCGCCGCTCCTCGGCGTCCTCGGTCCAGCTCCAGCCGTACCGGGCACGTTCCACGTGGAACCCGTGCGCCGCGAGCCGGCTGGGCAGGTCGTTCCAGTCCTTCAGTGGCTCGCCGTGCACCGCGGCGAAGTGCGGCGCGAGGTAGGGCAGCTCCAGCGGGGTGTGCGCCGGGGTGGCGGTGGCCAGCAGGACGTAGGGGGCGTCCTTGACCCGGCCGGCGCCGGACACCGACCGCCAGTGCTTCCACCGCTGCGTGGTGGTGTGCCGGACCATGTGCGCCTCGTCGGCGACCACGACGTCGAACCTCTGCCCGGTGGCCTTCGTCAGCCCGGCGACCTTGCCCAGCCGGTCCCAGGTGGTCACGCACCAGCGCAGGCCCTGCCCCTCAGCTGCGGTGCCCCCGAAGGCCGCGATCGAGCGGGCCCAGTGCGGCACCGTGATGGCGGCCGGCCGGTCGGCGACCACGAGCACGGTGCGCACCGGCCGCTGCTGGTCCGCACGCCGCGCGGCGATCTGCTGGACCGCGAGGACGGCGGTGCCGGTCTTGCCCACGCCCGGGTCGTCGCCGAGCAGGAACATCCGCCCGCCCGCGGCCTCGTGCGCGGCGATGACCGCCGCACCGGTGACCTGCTCCGGCCGCGGGGACATGGGGCGGCCGGTCGGCACCGGGCGGGGCTCGGCGTTCAGCTCGTCCTCGAGGAACCGCTCCAGGCTGTACGGCGGCGGGTCGTAGGGCGCCAGCGCCGCGGGCAGGGTTGCGCCCACGTACACGTGCGCGGACAGGCCGGCGTGCCAGCTGGCCCCCGGTGCCGGGGCGCGGAACGGGACGGCGAGCACCCAGACCCGCTCCCCCGGCCCGGCGACCGGCAGCTCGCTCCCGGCCTTCTGTGCGGTCTTCGGGGCAGCCTTCCGGGGGGCAGCCTTCTTCGCGGCTGCCTTCCGCGGCGCCGCCGTCCGGGTGGTCGTCGTGGTGCTGCGGGTCGAGCTGGTGGAGCGCCGTCGGCGTCCGGGCACGGGTGTTCTCCTGGGGGTCGACGACCGGTCCGCCCGACGCTACGGGCGCCCACCGACAGCCAGGCGCAGCGACATGTGCTGCGATCAGCGCATGACCGAGGACATCCGCCTGTCGGCCCGCACGCTCGGCGACACCGGGCCCCGTGTGGTCTTCGTGCACGGCCTGTTCGGCCAGGGCCGCAACTGGACGACGATCGCCAAGGCGCTGGCCGCCGACGGGCACCGGGTCACCCTGCTCGACCTCCCCAACCACGGGCACTCCCCGTGGACCGACCGGGTCGACTACGTCGACATGGCCGAGTTCGTCGCCGCCGAGCTGGCCCAGCTGGGCGAGCCGGTGACGCTGGTCGGGCACTCGATGGGCGGCAAGGTGGCGATGCAGCTGGCGCTGCGCCGTCCCCAGCTGCTGCGCGCCCTCGTCGTCGTCGACATCGCGCCGACCGACTACCCCGAGTCCGGCGGCCGGACCGAGGACCCCGACGAGGAGGCCTCCCCGTTCGCCGCGTTCATCACCGCGATGCAGGGCATGGACCTCGACCGGCTGGAGACCCGGGAGGACGCCGACGAGGCGCTGCGCGCCGCCGTCCCCAGCACGATGGTGCGGTCGTTCCTGCTGCAGAGCCTGGTCCGGGACGGCGTCGGGGAGGGCGACGGCTGGCGCTGGCGGCTGAACCTGGAGACCCTGGCCCGCGACCTGGGCGAGCTGCGCCGGTTCCCCGACCCACCGCCGGGGGCCAGCTACGAAGGGCCGGTCCTCTGGATCGCCGGGGCGAACTCCACCTACGTCCTCGACAGCGACCGGCCGCGGATGGACGAGCTGTTCCCGACGACCCGGCTGGTGCGGGTGAAGAAGGCCGGGCACTGGGTGCACTCCGAGCAGCCCGAGGTCTTCCTGGAGACGGTCCGCCGGTTCCTCGCGCAGGTCGAGGGATGACGTACCCGCGGCCGGTGCCGCTGATCGGCGACGGCACCGCGGCCACCGAGCGCGCCGCGGACCCCGCCGGCTGGGCGCTGCCGGACGCCGACCGGGCCGGGCTGTACCGCACGGTCGAGGCCCGCCGCGACGTCCGGCGCTACCGCCCGGACCCGGTGCCCGACGAGGTGCTCACCCGGGTGCTCACGGCCGCGCACCAGGCGCCGTCGGTGGGGCACAGCCAGCCGTGGCGCTTCGTCGTCGTCCGGGACGCCGGCATCCGGGACACCGCCGCCGTCCTCACCGACCGCGAGCGGCTGCGCCAGGCCGCCCAGCTCGACCCCGACGCCGCCGCCCGGCTGCTGGACCTGCAGCTGGCCGGTGTGCGGGAGGCGCCGCTGGGCGTCGTCGTCTGCTGCGACCGGCGGGCGCCCGCGGCCGGCGTGCTGGGCCGGGCGACCTTCCCCGACGCCGACCTGTGGAGCTGCGCCACCGCCGTCCAGAACCTGTGGCTGGCCGCCCGGGCGGAGGGCCTGGGCGTCGGCTGGGTGACGCTGTTCCGCCCCGAGGAGCTCGCCGCGCTGCTCGGCCTGCCCGACGGGGTGGTCACGCTGGGCTGGCTGTGCCTGGGCTGGCCCGACGAGCGCCCGCCGGCGCCGGGTCTGGAGCGGGCCGCCTGGTCGCGCCGGCAGCCGCTCTCCGACGTCGTCCTGGCCGACCGGTGGCCGGCGGAGGAGGCCGCGCCCGCACCACCGCCGTCCCGGCTGCGCAGCCCGGTGCCCGAGCAGGTCGTCGGCGCCCGGGACGACGCCGACCGGCTGCTCACCCCGCCGGGGTCGCTCGGCGTGCTGGACGGCGCGGTCGCCCGGGCGGTGGCGCTGGGCCGGGGAGGTCTGACCGGCGGTGTGCTGGTGCTCGCCGCCGCCGACCATCCGGTCACCGCGCACCGCGTCTCGGCCTACCCGGCCTCGGCCACCCGGGACGTCGTCACCGCCGCGATCGCCGGGGTGGCGATGGGGGCGACCGCCGCCCGGTCGGCGGGGCTGGACCTGGTCGTGGTGGACGCCGGGGTCACCGGCCCGCCGCTGCCCGGTGCGGTCGTGGCCCGGCCGTCGGGAGCCCGCGGGGACCTGGTGACCGGGCCGGCGATGACCGCGGCGGACGCCGCTGCGCTGCTGGCGGCCGGCCGGGCACTGGGCGTCGAGCACGGCCGGGCAGGGCTGGTGGCCCTCGGTGAGGTGGGCGTCGGCAACACCACGGTCGCCGCCGCCCTGGCCGCCGCGCTGTTGCACGTGGAACCAGCCGTGGTGGCCGGGCTCGGGTCCGGCGCGGACGCGGCCATGGTCGAGCGCAAGCGGGACGTCGTCGCGGCGGCGCTGACCCGGGCTGGCACCGACCTGGACCCGCTGACGGCGCTGGTCGAGCTGGGCGGACCCGAGCTCGCCGTGCTCGCCGGGGTGGTGCTGGGGGCGGCGGAGGCCGGGGCGGTCGTCGTCCTCGACGGGTTCGCCACCGCGGTCGCGGCGCTGGTCGCCGTGCTGCTGGAGCCCGCGGCGCAGTCGGCGCTGGTGGCCGGGCAGCGCAGCCGGGAGCGCGGCAGCGACGCCGTCCTGCAGGCCCTCGGCTGCGAGCCGCTGCTGGACCTGCGGCTGCGCGCCGGCGAGGGCGTCGGGGCGGTGCTCGCCGCCGGCCTGCTCCTGCAGGGGCTGCGGATGCGCCGGGAGACCGCCCGGGTCGACTCCTAGCCCGGCGCGGCGCCGACCCGGATGGCGATGAGGGCGACGTCGTCGTCGGCCCCGGCGGCGGGCAGCAGCGTCCCGACCACCCGGTCGCAGAGCTCGTCCAGCCCCAGGGCGGCGGCGTCGGTGAGCGCCTCGACCAGGCGCTCCAGACCCTGGTCGAGGTCCCGGGCGCCGGCAGGGCCGGCGCCGTTCTCGATCAGGCCGTCGGTGTAGAGCAGCAGCGTGGACCCGGCCGGCAGCACACACCGGTGCTCCGGACGCGGCTGGTCGGGCAGCACGCCCAGCGGCAGCCCGACCGGGTCGGTGAGGACGTCGACGCGGCCGTCGGCGTGCAGCAGCAGCGGCGGCGGGTGCCCGGCCGAGGACCAGCGGATGGCCCGGGCCCCACCCGGTGCGGCCGCGGGGTCGCCGTCGATCTGGGCGACCAGGGCGGTGGCGAACACCCCGTGCTCCAGGGTGTCGCAGGCGGCGTCCACGGCGGTCAGCACGGCGCCGGAGGAGGCCGTGCCGTCGTGGCCGGCCATCCGCAGCATGGTGCGCAGCTGCCCCATGGTGGCCGCCGCGTCGATGTCGTGGCCGGCGACGTCGCCGATGACCAGGCTGGTGGTGCCCCGTGCGTCCAGGAAGGCGTCGTACCAGTCGCCGCCGACCAGCTGGGCGTCGCCGGCGGGCTGGTACCGGGCGGACAGCTGCAGGTGGGCGGGCCGGGGCAGCGGTGCCCTACACCGCGGTCGAGCAGGAACTGGTCACCGCGATGGCCGACCGGGCCGCACTCGTGGTGGACAACGCCCTCGCCTACGCCTGGCAGCGCTCGGTGTCCGAGACGATGCAGCGGGCGCTGCTGCCACCGGTGCTGCCCCGGCCCGCCCACCTGCAGCTGTCCGCCCGGTACCAGCCCGCCGGCGACGCCCAGCTGGTCGGCGGCGACTGGTACGACGCCTTCCTGGACGCACGGGGCACCACCAGCCTGGTCATCGGC
>NZ_JAAKGN010000064.1:0-25453 GCF_011039295.1 Modestobacter sp. KNN46-3
GACCGATGGGAACCACTGATCGAGCGGCTGGGCTCGTTCGGCTACGTGGCGAAGGGCATCGCCTTCACCGTCTCCGGCGGTCTGCTGGTGTACGCGGCGGCGACCCGGGACGTGTCGACGGCGACCGGCCTGGACGGCGCGATGAACGCGATCGGCGGCGTCCCCACCGGGCGGTGGCTGCTCACCGCGGTCGCCGTCGGCTTCATGGCGTTCGGCGTGTACGCACTGGTCCGGGCCCGCTACCCCGACCGCGACCCCGCGACCTGACCCGTCCTGACCACCAAAATGGCCATTTTGGTGGTCAGCGGAGTCGGACCAGGCCGGCGCCGGTCGGGGTGAAGCCGCACTCGTCCAGGTAGAAGCCGCGCAGGTGGTCGTCGAAGTCGACGTGCAGCCACTCGCAGCCCGACGCCTGCGCCCCGGCCACCGCCGTCTCGACCAGCGCCCGGCCGATCCCGGTCCGGCGCCGGTCGGCCCGCACCATCGTGTCCAGCAGGAAGGCGTGCACCCCGCCGTCCCAGGCGACGTTGACGAAGCCGACCAGTTCGCCGCTCTGCACGGCGGTGACCCAGCCGAGGCTGTGCCGCTCCAGCTGGGCGCCCCAGGCGTCGGCGAGCACCGGGTGCCCGAAGCCCTCGGCGTGCAGCACGTTGACGTCGGCGTCGGCGAACGGACCGCGCCACGTGTACTCGGTCATCGGCGCCGTGCCCTGCGCCGGTCAGTCGATGATGGTGAAGACGTCCCACAGGCCGGTGATCTGCAACGGCCGGGCGACGGCGCGCGTGGTGCCGCACCGCATCCGCAGGTCGCGGCCACCGGCCTGAGCCGACCGGTGTGCGGTCGCCAGGGCGGAGAGCCCGGCGGAGTCGAGGAAGGTGACCCCGCGCAGGTCCACCTCCACGGTCGTGGTGCCCGGGCGCTCGAGGACCTCGAGGAGGCAGCCGCGCAGCCCGGGAGCGGTGGCGGAGTCGACCTCACCGCTGACAGAGACGGTGCAGCCGGCCGACGAGGTGGCGGCGCGGACGTCGATGCGGGTGGGGTCGATGGCGACGTTGAGTGCGGTCATGCGGACCTCCGGCGTAGCTCGCGCGACCGGCGGCGCCGCCGACCGGTCTCGTGCGCCGAGCGATGTGGACTCGGTCGCGGCTGGTGGTTGAACCGCACCGCGAACGCTAGGGAAGAGGTCGGTTGGGCACAAGGGGCCTCCGGCGTGGCGCGCGTCGCCACGCCGAGGGAGCGGTCCCACGGACCGGGCGTGTCAGCCCCAGACCTCCTGCGCCGTCTCCACCACCAGGGCCAGCTTGGCCATCTGCTCGTCGCGGGTCAGCGCGTTCCCCTCCACGGTCGAGGAGAAGCCGCACTGCGGCGAGAGCGCCAGCTGCTCCAGCGGCACGTGCCGCGCGGCCTCGTCGATCCGGCGCTTGAGGTCGTCCTTGCGCTCCAGCTCCGGCCGCTTGCTGGTGACCAGCCCCAGGACGACGCGCTTTCCCGGCGGCACGAACCGCAGCGGCTCGAAGCCACCCGAGCGTGCGTCGTCGTACTCCAGAAAGAAGCCGTCCACCTCCAGCCCGCCGAACAGCGCCTCGGCGACGAAGTCGTACCCGCCCTCGGCGACCCAGGAGGACCGGAAGTTGCCGCGGCACATGTGCGTGGTGACGGTGAGGCCGTCGGGCCGACCGGCGAGGGCTGCGTTGATCTGCCGGATGTACCGCTCGTGCTGGTGTTCGGCGTCGCGTCCCTGCTCGGCGAGCTCCGCACGCTGCGCCGGGTCGTTGAGGTAGGCGAGGCTGGTGTCGTCGAGCTGGAGGTAGGTGCACCCCTGGGCCGCGACCGCCTGCACCTGCTGGCGGTAGGCGGCCGAGAGGGCGTCCCAGAAGCCGTCCTCGTCGGGGTAGACGGCCGGGTCGATCGCCGCAGCACCGCCCCGGTAGTGGACCATCGACGGCGACGGGATGGTCAACTTCGCCGTCTGCCCCGGCTGCACCTGCGACTGCAGGAAGGCCAGGTCGGAGCCGAAGATCGGTTCGTCGATCGACAGCGCCCCGTCCACCCGCAGGCCGGCCGGGGTGAAGTC
Source organism: Modestobacter sp. KNN46-3 (assembly GCF_011039295.1). NCBI lineage: Bacteria > Bacillati > Actinomycetota > Actinomycetes > Geodermatophilales > Geodermatophilaceae > Modestobacter > Modestobacter sp. KNN46-3. Next base: position 2,075 of record NZ_JAAKGN010000064.1, read on the forward strand.
GATCGTGCCGTCGGCGTTCCTGAAGTGGACCTCGATGTTCTCGCGGACCTTGCTGATGCCGTTGATCGCGTAGATGAAGTCCATGTGCCAGGACGCCCGGCGGAACTCGCCGTCGGTGGCGGTCGACAGGCCGACGTCGGCCTGCATGCGGACCACGTCGGCGATCGCCTCGTCCTCGACCCCGCGCAGCTCGGCGGCGTCGATCGCCCCGGCGGCGAACCGCTCCCGGGCGTCGAGCAGCGCCGGAGGGCGGAGCAGGCTGCCGACGTGGTCGGCACGGAACGGTGGGCCGGATCGGTCGGACATGTCCTCAGCATGCTCGGTCCACCGGACCCCGGCCTCTCCGGACGGCACCGGATCGGTGAGGCCGCGCCGGGCGCACAGCCGACAGGCGGATACTGGCCCGCATGTCGAAGCGGACCGTCGTCGCCGGCACCGTCTGGGTGGCCCTCACCGTGCTGGCCTTCGGCACCGACGCGATCCTGGGTGCCGTCGTGCTGATCTTCGGTGGCGCGGCGGTCGTCGTCGTCCAGCTGTCCAGCACCTGGTCGCAGCACCCGGACTTCGAGGCGCGCGAGGTCGCCCGCGCCCGACGGCGCAAGGTCAAGTGGGAGAAGAACGCCCCCCGCCGGGAGAAGGACGCCGCCCGCTACGCCGCCCACCAGGCGCGGCAGGCCGCCAAGGCGCGCGCCGCCCAGGACCGGACGGCCCGGGCCGAGACCGCAGACGACCGCCCGGCCTCCTGAGCCGAAAAGGGCTGGACGGCCCCGGACGACGTCCCTACCGTCCTCGACATGGGCGACACCTCGCTGCGGCTGCGGCTGCGCACCTCCTGAGCTGATCCGCGGGCGCTGTCACGCAGCCCCGCCGTCCGCCGGTCCAGCGACCGGCTGCGACCGCTCCTCCCCCGTTCCCGGCGTGCCCGCGCCGATGTCGCGGGCTGCCCGCTGCCCTCCCGGAGGTCCTCCATGTCAAGACCCACCCCTGCCGTCGACGGCCCGGCCGGCGCGGCCCGCGGCCAACTCGCCGACGACGCCCACGACGGCTTCGACCGGCTGACGCACGCGGTGCTCGCCGCACCCGGCGCCAGCCGGCAGCCCGCGCTCGGCGCGGTGCTGCGCGGCCTGCTGCCCGGCACCGCCGGGGTCCGCTGGCTGCACGCCGAGGGCCTGTCGCCGACCTCGCGAGCCGCGGACCTCACGGCCGCGCACTGGCTCTCCCTGCACGAGGCGTGGCTGGCCCACCAGCGGGCACCGCGCGCCGGGGGCCGGGCGACCGGGCACGGTCCGCGCCCGGACAGCCGGCACGGCCACGCACCCGGCGCGCAGGCCATCCCGCGCTACTACTGAGAGGGGTCCGGTGGGGGCGCGACGGCGTCCTCGGCAGCGAGCTCGGTGGCGCGGTGCGGGTGGGCGAACGCCTCGGCCAGCGCCTGCCGCAGCGGCCAGGCGCCGGCCCGCCAGGCCAGCGCCCGGCCCAGGGCGGCCGGCGTCCCGTCCACCGCGTCGACGTCGGCACCGGGCCACCAGGCCACCTCGACCCCACCGGTCACGGTCAGCGTCGGGTGCACGGCGACCGACCCGGTCAGCGCGGTCAACCCCAACCGGGCGGCGGCCAACCCGGCACCGGGCACCTCCGCCCAGCCGACGGTCCGGGCCGGGCGACTGGTCACCCGGGCGGCGACCTGCTCGCTGGCCAGCGGCACGTCCAGCAGGTCGGCGACCGCGTCGGGGCGGCCACCGGCGGGCACCACGGCCGATGAGACCAGTGGCTGTAGCCACGGGGCGTCCAGCACGACCGCCGCGTCGCTGACCTGGGCCGGAGCGGTCCGGACTCCCGCCGGCGGGTCGACGTCCACGCCGTCCAGCGCGTCGGCGAGCTGGGCGTACACCGTGCGCAACACCGCCGGGGAGACCGTGCGCGCCGGGTCCCCGAGCCGGTCGAGCAGGTCGATCGCGTCGTCGACGTCGGCCAGCACGTCGGCCACCGTGGCCGGGACGCCGAGCAGGTCGAGCACGGCGTCGGGGAGGTCGCCGACCGGTTCGTACAGTCCCTGTAAGTCGCAAGCGCCCGGAGCGCGGAGCCGGGCCGGCCGCGCTCCGTCGAGGACCGGCGAGGTACGCAGCCACCAGCGCAGATAGCCGGGGACGACGGTGCCGCCGAGGTCGAGGTCGGCCCGGGCGGCCGGCGGCAGGGCGGCGAGGAGCGGCAGCGCGGACTCCCAGTCGCGCACCAGCTCCAGGTCGCGCACCGCGGTGAGCACCGGCCACTCCGGCGGCGGCGCATCGGCCGGCAGTCGGTCCAGCACGGCGTCCACCCACTCCTCGACCCGGTCGACGTCCAGGTCGTCGGGGTCCTCGGCGGTCAGCAGGGCGAAGGTGTCCAGCACGCCCACCGCGCGCAGGGCGTCCACGTCCTGGCCACGGGCGAACTCCACGTCGAGCGCGCCGAGCGCCCCGGGCGCGAGCACGTCGGCCAGCGGCGACCCCGGGCGCACCAGCTCCCCGGCGGGCGTCCAGCCGCCGTCGTCGTCGGGCAGCGCCAGCTCCGCCAGCCACGGCAGCTCCCCGGGGGCCGGCGCCGCGGCGACGACGAGGGTGAGGACGGCGACGGCCAGCGGCTCGACGTCCGCACCGCCGTCGGCCCGGTCCAGCGAGCTCTCCACCGCCGCGCGCACGTCGGGGTCGGCGAGCACCGCGGCTGCGGTCGCCGGCCGCGCACCCAGCCGCTCCAGGACCCGCCGAGCCGGACCGGCCGCCACGGCGGGGTCGGCGATCCGCAGTCCGAGCGGAGCCAGCCGCGCAGCGGGCAGCGACTCGTCGGCGAGCAGCACACCGGCCGGGGTCTGCGCCGTCCGCCCGTCGGCCAGCGGCACCGGCAGGGCGGCCAGCTCGTCCCGGTCAGCGCCGTCCAGCGCGCCGTAGAGCCGGGCCCACCACTCCCCTGGCCGCCGCACCCCGCGCACTGCCTCCACCACGTCGGCCCACCCGGCGCGCCGCACGCCGAGGGCGGCCAGCACCCGGGCGTCGGTACGCCGGGACCAGCCGGCGGGCAGCAGGCCGGGGAGCACGCCGACCAGGGCGGCGACCCGGTCGTCGGTCGGGTCGTCCAGCGCCACGGCCCGGTCCGGGCGCAGCGGCGGCTCCTCCGGGTCGGCGGCCGGCAGCCACGAGGTCGCGGTGACCCGGTCGAGCACCGCCCGGCACACCGCGGCGTCCAGGTCGGCAGCCGCCAGCCCGACCGCCGGCACCAACTGCAGCAGCACCGGGTCGGCGGGCAGCGTGGCGAGCAGGTCGGCGTAGCCGTCGGCTGCCACCTCGACGAGTGCGTCGGTCACCGGACCGGGGGCCACGTGCCGCCGGTCCGGGCCCAGGGGGAAGGGGGCGATCAGCCGGGCCGGCAGCGACAGCGGCTCGTCGCTGGGGGTCGGCGCGTGCAGCACCTGCCGGCCGGCCAACGGGAGCGGCACCCCGTCGTCGTCGACCGGGACGGCCCAGGTGACGGCGTACCGGCGGCGCTCGCGCTCCTCGACGGGCCGGTCGGTGAACAGCGCCGCCGGCAGCTCACCGGTGCGCTGCACCAGCTGCCAGGTCGTCACCGTGTCCTCGCCGGCCAGCCGGACCCGTGTGCCGTCGTCCTCGCGGGTGGAGGTGCGGACCCGGCCGTCGAGCACCACGTCGACGCGGCTCAGCGCGGGCAGCGCCAGCAGCACCTCTGGCTCCAGTGACTGCAACGACGTCCGCACTGCGGCGACGGCGTCCGGCCGCAGCGGCAGCACGACCTCGGTGGCGAACCCGGCCGCGGGCCGGCCGTCGATCTCGAACGGCAGACGCAGCACCGGGACGGCACCGCCCCGGCGGGCCAGCTCGGGCCCGAGGGCGGGGACGGCGGCGATCGCCGTGCGGGTGTCGGCGGCGCTGAACCGCACGGAGCGGTCGGTGGACAGGACGGCGGGCTCGTCGGTCACCGCGAGCACGGCCGCGAAGCCGACGCCGAAGCGGCCGACGGTGTCGCCGGTGTCCCGCTTGGCCGACGCCCGCAGGGTCGCCAGCGCCTGGACGCCGTCGTCGTCCAGCGCCGCCCCGGTGTTGGCGGCCCGCAGGACGCCGTCGGTCAGGTCGAGCCGGAGGTGCCCCCGGACCCCGGCCCGGCTCGCCGCGTCGGCGGCGTTCTGGGCAAGCTCCACGAGGAGCCGGTCGCGGTAGCCGCCGCGAACCAGATCCTCCTCGGCGTTGGCGTCCTCCCGGAACCGGGCCGGGGAGTCGGTCCAGGCAGCCAGCACCCGACGGCGCAGTTCGGCGGGGGTGGGCACCCGGGCAGCATGCCGGAGGAGCGCGTCGGGGACGTGCCCGGACAGACGTCGAGGGCCCGGCCAGTGCGGCCGGGCCCTCGACGTCTGTCAGGGAGTTCAGGCTCCCGTCAGCGTGAGATGTTCTTGCGCCCCGTGGTCATGACGTAGATCCCGAGCACGATGATCGCGCCGATGATCGAGCCGATGATGCCGGCGGTGCCGATCTCGAAGCCGTCGCCGGTGAGGAGACTGCCGAGCAGGTTGCCGACCAGCGAGCCGACGATGCCGAGCACGATCGTCAGACCGATGCCGAGGTCCTGCTTGCCGGGGATGACGGCGCGGGCGATGAACCCGGCGATGGCGCCGATGACGATCAGTACGATGATGTTCCAGATCATGTGTGCCTCCTCGTGTCGACGGCGGACCGTCGTGCGTCCTGGCGTCTCCAGTAAGCGGTTGGTGATGTCCCCGGAACAGGCCCTGATCAAACGCCGAGATGATCTAGGTTCATCACATTGAGTGACAGTGGGCCGCGTCGTGGTCCACCGGATCGCTCACGATCACGGCCTGACCAGGCGCTTCTCTTTCACGCCAGCGACCCACCTCACGCTTCGTGACCTCAGCCACTCGCCTGTCACCGCACCGCTCGGCACGGCATACCGCCCAGTAACCTGGCTCACATGCCGCTCAGCGAGGAGTCGGCCAGTGTCCCGGGCAGCACCGCCGGGACGGTGGCCCGCCACGACACGACCGAGACCTTCGAGTCGACGGACCCCGCCACCGGCGGCGTCGTCCAGGTGTTCCCGGTCCACGACGCCGACGCCGTCCGGGAGACCGTCGCCCGGGCGCACCGGGCCGCCGAGAGATGGGCCGCGCTCGGCTCCGCCGAACGCGAGCTCCGGCTGGCGGCCTACCGCGGTCACCTCGCCCGACGGGTGCACGAGCTGGCCGACCTCGTGCACCGGGAGAACGGCAAGCCGCGCGCCGACGCGATCCTGGAGATCACCCTCGCCGTGGACCACCTGGCCTGGGCCGCCGGGCACGCGGAGAAGACCCTCGGCCCCCGTCGGGTCAAGGCCGGGATGCTGGCGGCCAACCACGCGGCGTACCTCGAGTACCAGCCGCTGGGCGTCGTCGGCGTGATCGGACCGTGGAACTACCCCGTCTTCACCCCGATGGGCTCGATCGCCTACGCGCTGGCCGCCGGCAACGCCGTCGTCTTCAAGCCCAGCGAGTTCACCCCCGCGGTCGGCGCCTGGCTGGTCGATGCCTGGCACGCCGCGGTCCCCGACGTCGCCGACGTCCTCCAGCTGGTCACCGGGTTCGGGGAGACGGGTGCCGCCCTCTGCCGGGCCGGGGTCGACAAGCTCGCCTTCACCGGGTCGGCCGCCACCGGCCGGAAGGTGATGGCCGCCTGCGCCGAGACCCTCACACCCGTGCTCATGGAGTGCGGCGGCAAGGACGCGATGATCGTCGACGACGACGCCGACGTCAGCGCCGCCGCCGACGCCGCGGTGTGGGGGGCGATGAGCAACGCCGGGCAGACCTGCATCGGGATCGAGCGGGTCTACGCCACCAGCGCCGTCTACGACCGGTTCGTCGCCGAGGTCACCCGCCGGACGGCCGCGCTGCGGCCGGGTTCGGACGACGCGGCGGCCTACGGCCCGATGACCATGGCGAGCCAGACGGATGTCGTCCGCCGGCACCTGGACGACGCGGTGGCCGCCGGCGGACGGGCGGTGACCGGTGCGACCGTCGAGGGCGGGTTCGTCGCCCCCACCGTGCTGCTCGACGTGCCGGAGAGCTCCGCCGCCGTCCGGGAGGAGACCTTCGGCCCGACCCTGACCATCGCCGAGGTGGCCGACGCCGAGGAGGGCCTGCGCCGGGCCAACGACTCCACGATGGGGCTGGGCGGCTCGGTGTTCAGCGGGTCGACGGACCGGGCGATGGACCTGGCCCGCCGGATGCGCAGCGGGATGACCTCGATCAACTCGGTCCTCACCTTCGCCTCGGTGCCGGCGCTGCCGTTCGGCGGGGTCGGGGAGAGCGGGTTCGGCCGGATCCACGGCGAGGACGGGCTGCGCGAGTTCGCCCGGGCCAAGGCGATCACCCGGCAGCGGGTCGGGCTGCCGGTGGACCTGATGAGCTTCGGCCGGCCGGCGAGCGCCGCCGACGTGCTCGCCCGGGTGATGGGCCTGGTGCACGGCCGGCACCGCTGAGGAGCGCCCGGCCGTGGCGAGCAGGTCACATCCGGACATGGCCGGGCTCGACCGGGGGCATGGCCAGGGCATGCCCCTCTCCGACGTCCTCCTCGGCGACCCCGCTGCCGCCGGGTACGCCGCTCTCAAGGCCGTGCTCCTCTTCCTGACCGCGCTCCTGGTCCTCCGGTTCAGCGAACGCCGCACCGTCGGTCAGATGACCCCCTACGACTTCATCGTGGCCGTGGCGATCGGCGCCATCGTCGGACGCACCGCCACCTCCTCGCAGACGCCCTGGCTGACCGGGGCGCTCGCCCTGCTGGCCCTGGCGGTCGTGCACACAGCGGTCAGCCGGCTGCGGTTCCTGCCCGGGGTGCACCGCGCGATCGACCCCCGGGTGCACGTGCTCATCCGGGACGGCGAGGTGGACCGGCACAAGCTCCGCCGCGCGGGCCTGCTCGACGTGGACCTCGCCGCCCTGCTCCGCCAGCAGGGGATCTCGGACGTCAGCGAGGTCCATCTCGCGGTCTTCGAGTCCAAGGGGGGCATCTCGGTGCTCAGCTCACCCTCGCAGCGAGCCGACACCTCCACCGACCCGACCGGGCAGTGACCGGGGAGCCGGACACCCCGATGTGACCAGTCCCTCCCCCGCCTGCGCCCGGTGACCGGCCGGGTCTGGCAGAGTGAGGGACACCGGCGCCGCCCCCCGCTCATCCGAGAGCAGGTGGACTCGACGTCGGCGCGAGGCTGCGCCACCGAGGCGCGCCGGCGACCCGACGTCCGACCCGGACCAGCGATGCGGCCCCCTGCGGTGGCCCCGCCCGCGGTGGACGAACGGTGGCCACCGGAGTGTTGAGGACCCCCAGATGACCAACTCCTTCCCCCCTGCCCAGAACGACAGCGCTGACCGCCCGCGCCGTCGCGCGACCCGTCCGTCCGCCGCCCCCGCGTCGAGCACCAGCTCCCCGGCCTTCCGCGCCCCCGCCGCGCCGCCGGCCGAGGGCAGCGCGGAGGGCAACCGCCGCCGTCGTGGCGGCCGTGGCCGTGGCGCCGGTCCCCGTCCGGAGGGCCAGCCGACCGCCCCCCGCGCCGACGAGCACGTGCCGGCCGCCCCGGTCGTGCCGACCGGCGACGTCCCCACCGTGCTGCCCACCGACACCACCTTCGCCGAGCTCGGCGTGCCCGCCCCGCTCGTCGAGGTGCTCACCGCCAGCGGCATCACCGCGCCGTTCCCGATCCAGGTCGCCACGCTGCCGGACACCCTGGCCGGCCGGGACGTGCTCGGTCGCGGGCGCACCGGCTCGGGCAAGACGCTGGCCTTCAGCATCCCGCTGGTCGCCCGGCTCGCCTCCTCCACCACCAAGCGCCAGCCCAAGCGGCCGCGCGCGCTGATCCTGGTGCCGACCCGCGAGCTGGCCAACCAGGTCGCCGCCGTGGTCGACCCACTGGCCCGCGCGCTGGGCATGCGGTCGACCGTCGTCTTCGGTGGTGTCGGGCAGAACCCGCAGGTGCAGGCGCTCGCCGGCGGGGTCGACGTGCTCATCGCCTGCCCCGGCCGGCTGGAGGACCTCATCGGCCAGGGTCACTGCGACCTCGGCGCCGTGGAGATCACCATCCTCGACGAGGCCGACCACATGGCCGACCTGGGCTTCCTGCCCGGCGTCAAGCGCCTGCTGGACCGCACCCCCAAGATCGGCCAGCGGCTGCTCTTCTCCGCCACCCTGGACAACGGCGTCGACGTGCTGGTCAAGCGCTACCTGGACCGGCCGACCACGCACTCGGTCGACCCGGCCGTGGCGCCGGTCTCGACGATGACCCACCACGTGTTCCGGGTCGACGCCGCCGACAAGGGCCAGATCGTGCAGGAGCTCGCCGCCGGGCTGGGCCGCAGCGTGCTGTTCACCCGCACCAAGCACCAGGCCAAGAAGCTGGCCAAGCAGCTGACCGCCGCCGGGGTGCCCGCCGTCGACCTGCACGGCAACCTCAGCCAGAACGCCCGCGAGCGCAACCTCGAGGCGTTCAGCAACGGCGACACCCGGGTGCTGTGTGCGACCGACATCGCGGCCCGCGGCATCCACGTCGACGACGTCGCGCTGGTCGTGCACGTCGACCCGCCCTCGGAGCACAAGGCCTACCTGCACCGCTCGGGCCGCACCGCCCGCGCCGGCGCCGGCGGCATCGTGGTCACCATCGCCACCCCCGACCAGGCCGGCGAGGTCCGCACCCTGGCCCGCCAGGCCGGGATCACCCCCGACGTGTCGGCGATCAAGCCCGGCGCCCGGGAGATCACCGCGCTGACCGGCCCGGCCGCACCGTACGTCGAGCCCGCCCCCGCACCGGCCCCGCAGCCGCAGGGCACCGGCGGAGGCGGCAACGGCGGCCGTCGTCGGCGCTCCGGTGGCGGTGGCGGCGCGGCACCGGCGGCGTCGTCCGGTGGCGGACGCGGCGGGCAGACCCGTTCGGCCGGCCCGGCGCGCACCCGCGCCGAGCTCGCTGCCCGGGCGGGGCAGGCCCCCAGCGGGGCCGGCCGCGGCCGAGGGCGCACCGGCCGCTGATCATCCCGGGTCGGGGGCGGTCTCAGCACTGCTGAGACCGCCCCCGACCCGTTCTCGTGGGCGACCTCCGGTCGCGCGACCGCCCGGCGACCGCGACGATGATGTTGAGCACTTCAGCAAACCCGTAGACGAGTAGAGGTCGCCATGCGCCTGCCCATCACCCCCAGCGAGATCGCCCCGCGCATCGCCACCGGGGCGTTCATCCTCAACTCCGGCCTCGGCAAGCGCGCCGCCGACGAGGCCACCGCGGCCGGGCTCCACGGCTTCGCCGCCGGCACCTACCCGGCGCTGAAGAAGGTCCCGGCGACCACCTTCGCCAAGGCGCTGTCGACGACCGAGATCACCATCGGCGCGCTGCTGCTGACCCCGTTCGTGCCCACGGCGGTCGCCGGCGCCGTGCTCACCGGCTTCTCCGCCGGGCTGCTGGGGCTCTACCTGCGCACCCCGGGGATGACCAAGCCGGGCAAGAGCGTGGCCCCCACCCAGGACGGGCTGCCGATCGCCAAGGACGTCTGGATGTTGGGCATCGGCATCGGCCTGCTCACCGAGGCCCTCGTCGGCCGGGAGGCCCGGGTCTCCGCGCGTCGGACGCGGTCCCGCTCCAGCCGCAGGTAGCCGCCGGAGGTCAGCCGGCCTGCTCCTCGTGCACCTCGGCGAGCAGGCCGGCCAGCAGGCCGGCGACGTCGTCCGGGCGGGTGTGCGGCGTCATGTGCGCCGCGCCCGGCAGCTCGACGAACCGGCCGCGAGGGGACGACCCGGCCAGGCGCACCGCCCAGTCCCGGGGACAGAGCGCGTCACGCTCCCCACGGACGACGACCACCGGCACGTCCACCCGGCGCAGCCGCTCGTCGATGCGGTCCGGCGCGGTCCGCCGCCACAGCGCGGTCATGTCCCGAGGCCCGGTCCGCAGCCACTGCGCGACGATGGACGGCACCTGCCACCACTGCTCGCGCACCGCCGTGCGCACCCAGCGACCGGCCAGCACCGGGATCCGGCGCATCCGCGGGTCGGTGGTCGGGCCGAGCAGCAGCACGCCGACCACCCGGGCGTCCCGCGCGGCGGCAGCAGCAGCCACCTGACAGCTCTGCGAGTGACCGACGAGCACGCAACGGCCCGGTCCGAGCGCCGCCAACAGCTGGTCGGTCAGCTGCGGCAGGGTGCCGACCGGCCCCCGGACACCCATGCCCGGCAGCCGCACCACCACCCCGCGGGTCCGCCGCAGGACCCGCGCCCAGGACCGTTCGTCCAGACCGAGACCTGGGACGCACACCGCGACGGGAACACCGTTCGCCTCCATGCTGCTCATGTGGATGCCGACTGTGTCCGGGACGACGGCGCCCCGTAGCGGAGGGCCCCCGCACGTTCCAGAGCAGTAGTGGGAGGATCAGTCATCATGACGACATCAGGAGCCAGTGTGACCACCGTGACCCAGCCGACCGGACGTCGCCCCCGGGTCGTCATCGTCGGATCAGGTTTCGGCGGTCTCTTCGCCGCCAAGCAGCTGAAGAAGGCCCCGGTCGACATCACGCTCGTGGCCAAGACGAGCCATCACCTCTTCCAGCCGCTGCTGTACCAGGTGGCGACCGGCATCCTCTCCGAAGGGGAGATCGCGCCGGCCACCCGGGAGATCCTCCGGGACCAGGCCAACGCCCGCGTGGTGCTCGGTGAGGTCACCGACATCGACCTGGCCGCCCGCACCGTCACCTCCACCGTCCTCGGCCGCACCACGGTGCACGAGTACGACGAGCTGATCGTGGCCGCCGGCGCCGGGCAGTCCTACTTCGGCAACGACCAGTTCGCCGAGTTCGCCCCCGGCATGAAGAGCATCGACGACGCCCTCGAGCTGCGCGGCCGCATCTTCGGCGCCTTCGAGCTCGCCGAGCTGGCCACCGACCCGGCCGAGATCGACCGGCTGCTGACCTTCGTCGTCGTCGGCGCCGGCCCGACCGGCGTCGAGATGGCCGGCCAGATCGCCGAGCTGGCCCGCCGCACGCTGCGCAAGGACTTCCGCCGGATCGACCCGACCAGCGCCCGGGTGATCCTGCTCGACGCGGCACCGAAGGTGCTGCCGCCGTTCGTCGACAAACTCGGCGAGAAGGCGCACAAGCAGCTCAACGAGATCGGTGTCGAGGTCCAGCTGGGCGCGATGGTCACCGACGTCGACGCCGACGGCATCGTGGTCAAGGACGGCGACGGCCACCAGCGCCGCATCCACGCCGCCACCAAGATCTGGGCCGCGGGCGTGCAGGCCAGCCCGCTGGGCAAGATCCTCGGCGAGCAGTCCGGTGCCGCGGTCGACCGCGCCGGCCGGATCTCGGTGCAGGACGACCTCACGCTGCCGGGCCACCCCGAGGTGCACGTGGTCGGCGACATGATCTCGCTCAAGCGGCTCCCCGGCGTCGCCCAGGTCGCCATCCAGGGCGGCAAGTTCGCCGCGGACGCCGTCAAGGCCCGGCTCGCCGGCCGGCCCACCGCCCCGGAGTTCACCTACTTCGACAAGGGCAGCATGGCGACCATCTCGCGGTTCCACGCGGTGGCCGACACCTGGAAGTTCCAGTTCGGCGGCTTCCTCGCCTGGGTGCTGTGGCTCGCGGTGCACATCATGTACCAGGTGGGCTTCAAGAACCGGTTCACCACGGTGATCCACTGGGCGGTCAGCTTCCTGGGCCGTGGCCGCTCGCAGCGGACCGCCACCCAGCAGCAGGTGTACGGCCGGCTGGCCCTGGAGGAGCTCGGCGCGGACTTCGAGGTCTCCAAGACCGGTGGTCGGCGGCACCTCGGCGAGCCGGTCGACGTCACCGGGCGCGACTCTGCCTGACCTGCACCTTGCCTGACCTGCACCCTGCCTGACGACGACGGCCCCGGTACCGCTGCTGCGGTACCGGGGCCGTCGTCGTGCAGGAGGGTCAGAACGGGTAGGCCGGCAGGTCCCCGCGCAGCGTGACCCACTGGGTCTCGGTGAACGCCTCGATGTTGGCCTGCGGGCCGCCGTGCCGGGAGCCGGTGCCGGAGGCGCCCACCCCACCGAACGGGGCCACCGCCTCGTCGTTGACCGTCTGGTCGTTGATGTGCACCAGTCCGGACGGGATCCGCTCGGCCAGCTGCAGGCCGGCGTAGACGTCGCGGGTCAGGATGCCGAGCGACAGCCCGTACTCGGTGCCGGCCGCCATCGCCGCCACCTCGTCCAGCGAGGAGAACGGCGTCACCGGTGCCACCGGGCCGAAGATCTCCTCCTGGTAGGCCGGGGAGTCGACGGGCACGTCGCCGAGCACGGTCGGCCGGTAGAACAGCCCCTCGTAGGTGCCTCCGGTGCGCACCGTGGCCCCGCTGTCGATGCTGGCGGTGACCAGCCCGTGCACCCGGTCGCGCTGGCCGGCGTCGATGATCGGGCCGAGCGCCACCTGGTCGCGCCAGGTGTCCCCCACCGGCAGGTTCTCGACCTTGCTGGTGAGGATGGCGGTGTACTCCTCGGCGATCGACTCGTGCACCAGGTGGCGGCTGGTCGCCATGCAGATCTGCCCCTGGTGGGCGAACGTGCCCCACGCGCCGACCGAGGCCGCGGCGGTCACGTCGACGTCGCCCATCACGATGAGCGCGGAGTTGCCACCCAGCTCCAGGTGGGCCCGCTTCAGGTGCTGACCGGCGAGCGCGCCGACCGAGCGCCCGGCCTTCGTGGAGCCGGTGAAGGCGATGACCCGGACGGCGGGGTCGGTGACCAGCGCCTGCCCGACGTCGGCACCGCCCGGCAGGACCTGGAACACCCCGGCGGGCACCCCGGCCTCCTCGAAGACGCGGGCGAACACCGCCCCGCCGCAGATGGCGGTGCGCGGGTCGGGCTTCAGGACGACCGCGTTGCCCAACGCCAGCGCGGGCGCGATCGCCCGGATGGCGAGGATGGTCGGCACGTTGAACGGCGCGATCACCCCGACGACGCCGGCCGGCACCCGCCGGGCGAACGACAGCCGGGGTGAGCCGCTGCGCAGCAGCTCACCGTAGGGGTGGCTGGGCAGGGCGGAGGCCTCGTAGCACTCCTGGGCGCTGGTGTGCACCTGGAAGTCGCCGAAGGGCTGGATGGCGCCGGACTCCCGGGCCAGCCACTCCTTGATCTCCGCGGCGTGCTCGGTCAGCAGGTCACCGGCCCGGCGGAGCACCGCGGCGCGCTGCTCGAACGGCAGCGCGGCCCACTCCCGCTGGGCCTGGGCGGCGCGGGCGCCGGCCTTCTCCACGTCGGCGGGGGTCGCCTTGCCGACCTCACCGAGCTCGGCACCGGTGGCCGGTTCGACCGCGGTGTAGGTGCCACCGCTGCCGTCGGTCCAGGAACCGGTCCAGATCTTGCCGCGCCACGCGCCGTCCTCGAGCAGTGCCATGTGTGCCTCGTCTCGTCGGTGAGTCGTCGTTGCCGGTTCTGTCATCTGCGCGCCCCGCTGTCACCCCGACTTCCGAGCGGCGGAAGCCGGACGTCCGGAGCCAGCGTGGCAGGGTCGTCCGCGCCGGCTCAGCGGTGCTGCCGGCGACTGCCCCCGTGCCAGTCTTCCTGCTGCCCGGCCTCGCCGGGGGTCACGCCGAAGGCGGGCAGCTGGGGCCGCTCGCGCAGGCTGCGCTTGAGCTCGGCGAAGCCGGGGAAGCTCGCCAGGCCGACGACGTGGTCCCACAGCTCGACGGCCTCCTCCTCCGACGGCAGCCGGCTGATCACCGGGCCGAAGAAGGCCACGCCCTCCGGCGGCTGGAAGTGCAGGATCGGGGTGCCGACGTCCTTGCCGGTCAGCGCGAGCGCCTCGTCGGTCTCGGCGCGGATCGTCGCGTCCCAGGACTCGTCGTCCAGCGCGTCGGCCAGCTCGGCCGGCAGGCCGACCTCGGCGAGCACCGGGGCGAGGAACTCAGCCGTGCCCCGCTGCCCCCGGTCCTCGTCCTCCTGGGGAGCGGACTCGAAGACCCGCCGGCCCAGCGCCTCGTACAGGTCGCCCACCACGTCCGGGCCGTGCTCGGCCCGGACCCTGGCCGCGACGCGGAGCAGCCGCAGTCCGGCGGTGTGGCCGGCCTCGTACTCGGGCGGGAACTGGGCCGCGTAGTCGACGTGTGCGTTGAGCAGCCGCAGCGAGATGAACCGCCACTCGACCCGGTGGTCGCGCTGGGCGCCGACCATCCGGACCCACTTGCTGGTCATCCAAGCGAAGGGACACACCGGGTCGAAGTAGAAGCGCAGGTCGGCCATCACCCGACCGTAGCCCTGGAACAGCGGCAGCACCTGGGGACCGCGACCCGCCGTTGGATCACCCGGACGAGTCGGCCCGGGGGGCCCGTGGTGCAGGCTCCTGCCCGGATCGCCGATGCACGCGGTGACATGGGGAGCGGCAGGTGGACGAGGTGACGGCGGACCGACGGGTCCCGGCCCGGGTCGGGTTGTTGGCCCTGCTGTACGGGACGGGCGGGCTGTTCTGCGTGGCCGGCGCGCTGCGACCGATGCACCCCGAGACCCCGGTGGCCCTCACCGGGGTGCTGGCCGCCGTCGGTATCGGTGGTGCGGCGGCGCTCCTCGCGCGCGGCGACCGGCTGTCGCAGGCCGGCGGGCACACCGCCCTGGCCGGCGTCTCGCTGCTGGTCGCCCTCCTCGCCTCCCGGTCGGTCACGGCCGTCGGCATCGTCGGGCTGGGCCCGGTGCTCATCGCGATCGGGCTGTACGCGGCACACTTCTGCTCCCTGACCGCGGCCCGGGCCCACGCCGGGCTGGCGGTCGGGACGGCGAGCCTGGGCGCTGCCGTCGCCCTCCCCTCGACCGCGGCGCTCCCGTGGCTGATGACCGCGGTCAGCGCCCTGCTCCTCACCGAGGCCCACGCCCGGCTCAACCGTGCCCTGCGCACCGATGCGGCCACCGATCCGCTCACCGGCCTGGCCAACCGCCGGTCCTGGGAGGCCGAGGCCGGCCGCACCCTGGCGCGGGCACTGCGCAGCGACGAACCGCTGACGGTCGCCTTGCTGGACCTCGACGACTTCAAGGCGGTCAACGACCGCGACGGGCACGGCGCCGGCGACCGGTTGCTGCAACAGGTGGCCGACCACTGGCAGTCGCGGCTGCGCACCGCCGACCTGCTCGGCCGCTACGGCGGCGACGAGTTCGTGCTGTGCCTGCCCGCCACCGACGGGCCGGGCGCACAGGAACTGCTCCAGCGACTGGACGGCGGCCCGATCAGCTGGTCGGTGGGGACGGCGACCGCCCGCGCCGGCGACTCGCTGGCCGCGCTGCTGCAGCGCGCGGACGCCGAGCTGTACGCCGGCAAACGACAGCGGACGGCGGGCCGCACCGACGGCGTCGGCTGACCGTCGCTCACCCGTCGGCGTCCGCCAGCTCCTCGGCCCGCGCCGCGGCGCGGTCCCGGATCGCGGCGGCGGTGTGCGCGCGGCGGACCGCGGCGTCCCGCCGGCGCTCGGCCTCCCCGACCGCGCCGGCCGCCTCGCCGGCCTGCCGCTCGACCCGGCGGAGCTCCTCGGCCAGCCGGGCAGCCCGCTCCTGGAGCTCGTCGCGCCGCTCCGCCGTCTCGGCCACCTGCTGCTCCGCCGCGGCCATGGCGGCGTCGGCGTCCCGGGCCACCCCGGCGGCCTCCTCGGCGTCCCGCCGGGCCTGCGCCAGCTCACGAGCGCTGCGCTCCTCGGCCTCCCGGCGACGCTCCTCGGCCTCCCGGCGACGCTCCTCCGCCTGCCTCCCCTGCGCCGCGTCGGCGCCCGGCGCCGCGCCCGCTCCGGTCCGGGCCTCCTGACCGCGGACCGGGGCCGGGGCCGCCCCGCCGGAGCGGATCGGGGTCGCCACCGCGCCAGCGAGGTCGACCGGCCCCAGGCCGCTGTAGGACAGGGCGGTGGTCAGCCGGCCGGCCCGCAGCGCCGTCCCGGCGTCGGGATCGGCGATCGCCGCCCGCAGGGTGCTCTCCACCTGGTCGGCGACCGCACTGCTGACGTCGTGCCCCTCCCGGTGCGCGACCGCACGCGCCTGCCGGGCCAGGGCGGCGACCACCTGGTTCCGCTGTCGGCCCAGCGCGCGCAGCTGGTCGGCGGAGAGGTCGACCTGGGCCTGCCGCAGCAGCTCCCCGAGCTCGAGCAGCTGGTCGACCTCCTCGGGCTGGCGGCGGACCAGCAGGTTGCAAACCCAGGCCGCCGTCGTGGGCTTGGGCAGTGCGGCGACCGCCTTCGCCAGCTCCTTGTGCCCGGCCGCGCGGGCCCGGTCCCGGGCAGCGGTGCGGGCGGCGACGAACTCCTCGGGGGCGACGGCGTAGAGCTCCTCGGCGATCGTCTCCAGGTCGTCGTCCAGCTCGGGCACCGGCACCTCTCTCGTGCGGTCAGGGGCGGCGCCAGTCGTCCGACGTCAGGTGCGAGCCGGCCTGCGGGCCCATCTGCATCATGCCGCCGTCCACGGCCCAGGAGGCGCCGGTGACGTAGGCCGCCGCGTCGGAGGCAAGGAACGCCACCACGGCAGCGACCTCGCGGGCATCGCCGGGGCGGGGCACCGGGATGCCCGGCCGGCGCTTGCCCGGCGCGGTCGGGTCCTCGTCCTCCTGCCCGGTCATCGCCGTGGCGATCTCGCCGGGGGCGACCGCGTTGACGGTGATGCCGTGCTCGCCGAGCTCGAGGGCGGCGACCCGGGTGAGCAGCCCGAGCCCGCCCTTGGCCGCGCTGTAGGCGGCGTTGCCGACCCGGGGCAGGTGCTCGTGCACGCTGGTGATGTTGATGATCCGGCCACCGCGGCCGGCGTCCACCATCCGGCGGGCGGCGCGCTGCAGGCAGAGGAAGGCGCCGTCGAGGTCGGTGGTGAGCACGGTGCGCCAGGTCTCGTAGTCGGTGTCCAGAACGGTCGACATGTGCCCGGTCCCGGCGTCGTTGACGAGCACGTCGAGGCCGCCGAGCGCGTCCGCCAGGTCGTCGACGACCGCAGCGGCGCCGGGCAGCCGGGTGAGCTTCAGGTGCCGCAGCTCGGCGCGCCGGCCGGTGCCGCGGACCAGCTCGGCGGTCTCCTCCCCCATGGCCCGGTCGCGGTACCAGGTGACGCCGACGTCGCAGCCCTGCTCGGCCAGGGCGACGGCGATCGCCCGGCCCATGCCCGACTCCGACCCGGTGACGACGGCGACGCGCTGCGGCTGCTCGGTGCTCTCGGTCATGACCGGCCGCTACCCGCTCCCGACCCGCGGGATGCAACCAAACTTGTTCTAGTCTGCATAGAACAGTTAGATTGCTGACGTGCTGGTGCGCATCGACCCCGACTCCCCGGCACCGCTGCACGCGCAGATCTCCGCGGCCGTGCGGCGGGGCATCGCCGTGGGCGAGATCGCCCCGGGCGAGCGCCTCCCCGGCGCCCGCGACCTGGCGGCCGCGCTGGGGGTCAACCTGCACACCGTGCTGCGCGGCTACCAGGAGCTGCGGGCCGAGGGCCTGGTCGAACTCCGCCGCGGCCGCGGCGCCCAGGTGCGCACCGACGCCGCACCGGCGGTCGCCGCGCTGCGCCAGGCGGTGCACGCGCTGGTCGGGGAGGCGCGGCGCCTGGGGCTCAGCGCCACCGAGGTCACCGAGATGGTCAGAGAGGCGATGGCATGAACCACGGACACGACATGGACCTCACCGGGGGACGGAGCCCGTTCCGCCGGGCCCGCGAGATCACCGCCGTCGCACTGCCGCTGGCCGTCTGGGCGGCCGGTGCTGCGCTGGTGGCGTCCTGGCGGCCGGAGCTGCCGATGCCGGTCGCTGTCCACTGGGGCACCGACGGCGCCGACGGCTTCGCCGCCCCGCTGCGCACGGTGCTGCTCACCGGCATCGTCCCCGCGCTGGGGGCGCTGGGCACGGCGCTGGTCCTGCGCGCCCGGCGCGTCGCCGCCCCCGAGCGCCGACTGGCAGCCGGCTCGGCGACCGGGATCTCCGTCTTCTGCGTCGGGCTCGTCGTCGGCAGCATCGCCGGGCAGCGCGGCCTCGTCGACCCCGCGGCGGCCCCCTCCCCCACCCTGGCCACCCTCGTCGCCGGCCTGCTCGCCGTCCTCGCCGGCGCGGCCGCCGCCCGGCTCCTGCCGGGCACACCTCCCGGAGCAGCACGGGCCTCCAGCGCCCCGCCGGAGACGGCCCCCCGGCTGCCCGTCGCCCCCGGCGAGCGGGCTGTCTGGTCCGGCCGGGCGACGATGGAGCCGGTCGGCCTCGCCGCGCTCGGCACCGGCGGCCTCGTGCTCGGCGGGTTGGTCCTCATCGGCACCGCACCGCCGGCGCTGCTGCTGGCCCCGGCACTGTTGCTCGCCGTCGGCCTGCTGTTCGGCTCCGCCCGCGTCTGGGTCGACGAACGCGGGCTGACGGTGCGCTCCCCGCTGGGCCGACCCGCCTGGCAGGTACCGCTCGCCGACATCGCCGAGGCCACCGTCGTCGACGTCCGGCCGCTGCGCGAGTTCGGCGGCTGGGGCTACCGGGTGGGCCGGGACGGGCGCCGGGCCGTCGTGCTGCGCGGGGGTGCGGCGGTCGAGGTGGTCCAGGGCGACGGACGACGCTTCGCCGTCACCGTGCCGGGCGCTCGGCAGGCCGCGGCGCTGCTCAACACCCTCGCCACCCGGCAGCGGGCCTGACCCGGCGCTGGTCGCAGCCACCAGCACACCCAGCAGCGCTTCGTCGACTCGTACGAAGAGCACTCGGAGCTCGGGCAGCAGGCTCGCCCCATGGGTCGACCACTCGCTCTCGAGGACGTGCACGCCCTGCAGCTGCCGGGCGAGCCCAGCGTCTCCCCCGACGGGCGCGCCGTCGTCTACGTGCTGCGCACCACCGACACCGCTGCCGACGCCGACCGGCACGCGCTCTGGCGGGTCCGCGCCGCGGCCGACGGCTGGGGCGCGCCGGCGCCGCTGACCCGGGGCACCGCCGACACCAGCCCGGCCTTCTCCCCCGCCGGCGACCGGGTCGCCTTCCTCCGCCGCGGCGACGGGCCGCCACAGCTGCACCTGCTGCCGGTCGACGGCGGCGAGGCCGAGCAGGTGACCGACCTGCCCGCCGGCGCCGGTGCCCCGGTCTGGAGCCCGGACGGGGACCGCATCGCCTTCACCGCGCCGGTCCGCCCGGCGGACCCGGACGAGCACGCGCCGATCAGCACCACCCGGATCGGCTACAAGGCCGACGGCGCCGGGCTGCTGCGCGAGGTCCGCCAGCACCTGCACGTGCTGGACCTGACGACCGGCGAGGTGCGGCAGCTGACCTCCGGCGACTGGCACGCCGGCCGACCGGCCTGGTCACCCGACGGCACCCGGCTGGCGTTCGCCGCGGCGACCGACCCCGACGCCGACCTCACCCACCGCACCCCAGCGCACGTGGTCGACGTCGCCGGTGGCCCACCCCGGAGAGTCGGTGACGGCCTGGGCTTGGCCGGCCCGGTGGTGTGGACCGCCGACGGCGAGGCGCTGCTGGTCACCGGCCAGCCCACGGTCTCCGTCGACCACACCGGCCTGCTCGTCCAGCCGCTGGACACCGTCCCCGCCGAGCGCGACCTGGCCGCGCCGCTGGACCGCAACGTGATGCCGGGGGGTCCCGGCTACCCCGGCGGGCTGCCGCAGCTCACCCGGGACGGCGCCGACGTCGTCTTCTGCGTCCGCGACCGGGGCTGCTCGCACGTCTACGCGACCGCCGTCGACGGGTCGGGCACGCCCCGCCCGGTGCTGACCGGCGCGGACGTCGTCGTCTCCGGGCTGTCGGTGGCCGGCGGGGCCGACGTCGCCGCCGTCGTCCTGGCCGACCCGACCAGCTACGGCGAGGTCGGCGTGGTCGACCTGCGCTCGGGCACCGTCACCCGGCTCACCACGCACACGGCGGACTCGCTCCCCGAGGTGGCGCTGGTCCGGCCAGAGCCCCGGACGTTCACCGTGCACGACGGCACGGAGGTGCACGGCTGGCTGCTGGTCGATCCGGCGACCCCGCAGCCGGCGCCGCTGCTGGTCGACGTGCACGGCGGCCCGCACAACGCCTGGTCGCCGGTGGCCGACGCCGCGCACCCGTACCACCAGGCGCTGGTCGCCGCGGGCTGGGCGGTGCTGCTGGTCAACCCGCGCGGCAGCGACGGCTACGGCCGGCGGTTCCTCACCGGCGCCGTCGGCGGCTGGGGCACCGCCGACGAACGCGACTTCCTGGACCCGGTCGACCAGCTGGTCGACGAGGGCGTGGCCGACCCGGCCCGGCTGGTGCTCACCGGCTACAGTTACGGCGGCTTCATGACCTGCTGGCTGACCGGCCGCACCGACCGGTTCGCCGCCGCGATCGCCGGCGGCGTGGTCGCCGACCTGACCAGCATGACCGGCACCAGCGACGCCGGGGAGGCGCTCGCGCTGGAGTACGGCGACCCGGTGACCGACCCCGACGCCGTGCGGGCGCTCTCGCCGATCACGAACGTGCACCGGGTCCGCACGCCGACGCTGGTGCTGCACGGCGGTGCGGACGAGCGCTGCCCGGTCGGCCAGGCCGAACAGTGGTTCACCGCGCTGCGCACCCAGCGCGTCCCCACTGAGCTGGTCCTCTTCCCGGGCGGCTCACACCTGTTCATCCTGGACGGCCGCCCGTCGCACCGGGTCGGCTACAGCCGGCGGCTGATCGCCTGGGCGGAGCAGCACGGGAACAGCCGCCCCGTCCTGGACGCCGCGCACTGGCAGCGGCGGCTGGACGAGCTCGCCGCGGCGCACCGCGTACCGGGGGCGGTGCTGGCGATCCGGCGAGTGACCCCGGGTGCCGACGACGAGCTGGTGGAGGCCGCCACCGGCGTGCTCACCAAGGCCACCGGGGTCGAGGTGACCACCGACTCGGTGTTCCAGATCGGCTCCATCACCAAGGTCTGGACGACGACGCTGGTGATGCAGCTGGTCGACGAGGGGAAGCTGGACCTCGACGCCCCGCTGGTCGAGGCGCTCCCGGAGCTGCAGCTGGGTGACCCCGACGTCGCCAAGCGGGTGACGATGCGGCACCTGCTCACCCACACCAGCGGCATCGACGGCGACGTCTTCACCGACACCGGCCGTGGCGACGACGTGCTGGAGAAGTACGTCGCCGCGCTCGCCGACGTCGCGCAGAACCACCCGCTGGGCGCCACGTTCTCCTACTGCAACTCCGGGTTCAACCTCGCCGGGCGGGTGGTCGAGGTGCTCACCGGCCAGACCTGGGACGCCGCCCTGCGCGAGCGGGTCATCGAGCCGCTCGGGCTCACCCACACCTCCACGCTGCCGGAGGAGGCGATCCTGCACCGCGCCGCCGTCGGGCACATCGCCGCCGAGCCCGGCGCCGAGCCGCAGCCGTCGCCGACCTGGCTGCTGCCCCGCTCGCTGAGCCCGGCCGGCCTGGTCAACGCCACCGCCCGGGACGTCACCGCCTTCGCCGCCGCACACCTGCGCGGGGGCGTGGCCGCCGACGGCACCCGGCTGCTGTCCGCGGAGTCGGCGGCGGCGATGACCACCGCGCAGACCGCCCTCCCGGACACCTGGTCGCTCGGTGACTCCTGGGGCCTGGGCTGGATCCGGTTCGACTGGCACGGGGCACGGCTGCACGGCCACGACGGCGGCACCCTGGGGCAGGGGGCGTTCCTGCGGGTGCTGCCCGGCGAGCGCCCGGGCCAGGGCCTGGTGGTGTCGCTGCTGACCAACGGCGGGGACATGCTGGACGTCTACGCCGACCTCTACCGCGAGGTCTTCGCCGAGCTGGCCGGGGTGACCATGGCCGACCGCCTGCAGCCGCCGGCCGAGCCACCGGCGGTGGACCTCACCCGCCACGTGGGCTCCTACGAGCGGAGCTCGGTGCAGACGGAGGTGTTCGAGCGCGACGGCGGGCTGGTGCTGCGCCAGACCGCGGTCGGCGCCGTGGCCGAGGCGACCGGCCAGCCGGTGCAGGAGCACGAGCTCGTGCCGGTGTCCGACGGACTGTTCGCGATGCGCGCCCCGGGTACCCAGGGCTGGACGGCGGTCACGTTCTACCAACTGGCCGACGGCAGCGCGTACGTGCACGCCGGCGGCCGCGCCAACCCGAGGAAGGGCTGATCCCCCGGTGACCCACCTGCTGCCCCACGACGTCCGACCCACCGAGTTCGACGCGCTGCTGCCGGCGATGCTGGCCGACCTCGAGGAGCTGGTGACCGTCGAGTCGCCCTCGGCCGACCCGGCCGCGGTGGCCGCCGGCGCGGCCCGGGTGGCCCGGCTGGGCGCGAAGGCGCTGGGGGCAGAGCCGGAGGTGCTCCTGCACGAGGGCTGCACGCACCTGCGCTGGCGGCTCGGTGCGGGCCCCCGCCGGGTGCTGCTGCTGTGCCACCAGGACACGGTCTGGCCACTGGGCACCCTGGCGGAGATCCCGTGGTCGGTGACCGACGGCGTGGTGCGCGGGCCGGGCTGCTTCGACATGAAGGCCGGCATCGTGCTCGCCTTCACCGCGCTGGCCCGGCTGCAGGCCGCGGGCGAGGACCTGGACGGGGTGAGCGTGCTGGTCACCGGGGACGAGGAGATCGGCTCCCCGACGTCGGCCGACCTGATCCGGACCGAGGCCGCCGGCTGCGCCGCGGTGCTGGTGCTGGAGGCCAGCGCCGACGGCGGTGCGCTCAAGACCGGCCGCAAGGGCGCCTCGATGTACGACCTGCTGGTGACCGGTCGGGCCGCCCACGCCGGGCTGGAACCGGAGAAGGGCATCAGCAGCACCGTCGAGCTCGCCCACCAGGTGCTGGCGATCGCCGATCTGGCCGACCCGGCGCTGGGCACCACGGTCACCCCGACGGTGCTCACCTCGGGCACCACCACGAACACCGTCCCGGCCACCGGCCGGCTCAGCGTCGACGTCCGGGCGCGCACCGCCGCCGAGCAGGAGCGGGTCGACGCCGGGATGCGCGCGCTGACCCCGCAGCTGCCGGGCGCGGTCCTCGAGCTGCGCGGCGGGATCAACCGGCCGCCGCTGGAGGAGACCGCCTCGGCCGGGCTGTTCGCGCTGGCCAGGGCGGTGTCGGCCCAGCTGGGCCTGCCGGCGCCGGCCGGGGTCACCGTCGGGGGCGCCTCCGACGGGAACTTCACCGCCGGCATCGGGGTGCCCACGCTGGACGGGCTGGGTGCGGTCGGCGGCGGGGCGCACGCCGTCGGCGAGCACGTGCTCGCCGACCAGCTCCCTGGCCGGGCCGCGCTCCTCGCCGGCCTGGTGCGGACGGTGCTGGACGGCGGGGGCGTTGGCGTCCCGGACGAAGAGCGCCCCGGTGAATGAGCACCCCGCACCAAGCCCGGGCGGGACCACCGCACCGACCATGGGCGGTGTGACCGACCTGATCGCCGGGACCCCGCTGCCCCTGCCCGCCACCGGGCCGGGTGGTCAGGGTGCGGCCCGCGCCGGC